>JADCJN010000276.1 GCA_020247005.1 Silvanigrellales bacterium | reverse complement strand
GGTGGTCACCATCATCGGGATTCTGGCTGGCGTCGCTGTGCCGAAATTCCAGACGTTCAAAGCACGCGCTCAGCAAACCGAAGCGAAATCGGGGTTGAATGGAGTGTACCTTGCGCAGCAGGCGTACATGGCAAACTACAGTGACTTTGCGCCCGTTGCAGCCGCTTTTGGGAACCTCTACACCACAGCAGGTGTGAAGGGAGCTGCCGCGAACACCATCGGCTTCGCGATTTCCGGGACCCGCCCGAAGTATAGCTATTCCATCGTCAGCGAGGCAGAGACGAACGCGCAAGCCGCCCGGTGGGCAGCCATGGCGGTGTCCAATGCCCCTCTGGGTACGAACGGGGCAGACGTGAAGGTTTTTGATGCCCAACGCATCAACACCAACAAGTGGGCATGCTCCGCGTACGACGGCGTTGCCGGCATCCCGGCCACAGCGCCCGCCGCGGGAGCGAAACTCGCCACCACGGCAACACAGTGCCCACAGCAAGGCACCGGAACCGCGAACTTTGCTGTGGCCATTTCGGACTCTGACGACCCCGAATAATTCTCGGTTGCCAGTTGAACCCCCGCCCGTGCTCCGCACGCGAAGGGGGTTTCCTTTTGTCCTCTCATTGGCAGGACCTTCTTTGCTCATGGTAGCGTGGGGGAGCCGCCTGAAACGAGCCAAAGGGAGGGATGCGTTTCACAATGAGCCAAAGAGTGAGCGGATGGATTTTACCCGATGGCTCTTGGCACGAGTGCAACCCCTGGGAGCACATCCGCGTCGCGAAGTCGTTTTCTTTTGTGGTGGCCGAGCGGGGCCGCAACCACGAGCTCCATTCCCTTTGGGATGACCCCGACGACGAGAAGATTCGGCCTTGTCTTGCTCGTTTGGGTCTCATTAAAGTCTGCTATCATCTTGTGGACGCCGACTTCATGACCCCGCGACAGCTCCGCATGCTTCAACAGGTGTATGGCTTTCACCCTTTGGAAGACGAAATTGAGTTTATTGGACGCATCCGCGGCAAGGTGGAGCTGCGCATCCTGATGAAGGTCCGCGACCCAGAAAGGCTCAACACGTTGGGCATCTGAAGGGGAATCGAGGCTTGCCAGGCTGCTTCGGGGGTGTTAAGGCCCCTTTCTGGGCACCGTATTTTTAAGCAACCCCTGTTTTTCCATTCCATCTTTTCATCCTGTTCGAGGAGGTTTCCGTGCACGGTTCGCGTCATCGTCGCAAGCATCCCAAGGGCCGTCGTAAAGTCGGTCGCAAGAAGCGCCGTCTCATAAAGCGTCGTCGCGCTGCGAGAACGGGCGGCAAGTAAGCTTGCTCCCGGCCCTCGGGGAATGTCGCTTGCCTGCACGCGACTCGTACCCATTGAAGACCCCAAAGAGCCCTGTGCCCTTTGGGGTTCTCTTTGTTGCCCGTGTTTTTGCCACTTTCTTTTGAAGAGGCGTCAGGTCTCGGGAATGAGTTCTAGAAGTAGGTCGAGCAATCGGCGCACGTCACGTTGGCGCGGAATGAAAAAACGCGCCAGGCTTGCGCCACCCCTCCCCACACGGATGCTCCAGAGTTCCGGAGACACGAGAGCGAACACATCTTCGTCCGTGACGTCATCGCCCACATACAGGCTCCTTCTGCGCGCGAGCGACGCCTGGAAAGAGGTGAGGGCGGTGCCTTTGTGAGGAAGTGCGGGGTGAACGAGATTTAAAACCTCCTTGCCACCCACCAACCGCGGCAAGGGAACAAGTCCACCCGCAAGAGCAACAAGCTTCGCCTTTGCTGCGGCACGCCTGGGTGAATGCCTGTAATGAAGAGCGAGGCTGTAGGTTTTGTTCTCAAGCTCCACCCCTTGAAGGGCCTTCATTCCGCTCTCTTCCAGAAGAACACGCCAGGTCTCCGAACTTGCGCGTGAAAGAGCGAGCGCCTCTTCGTGCACAAACGGACTTTCCATTCCGTGGTTGCCCACAAGCTGGATACCCGGAATGCGCACACGCTCTTGAAGATCGGCGACCGACCGTCCCGAAATCACAACAACGCTGCACCGGCCGGCCAGAGCGCGCAGACGCGACTCCACTTCCACATGCATGCGTGAGGCGCCCGGCTGGGCCACAATAGGGGCCAGCGTCCCGTCGAAGTCGAACGCGCAAATGAGCTCGTGCGGTTCCCGGCAAAACTCAGCGAGGAGTGGTCGCACGTTCGGAGAAAAAAGATTTCGCATTCTGGTTCCACGTCCCCGTCTTCTTGAGGAGTCTGTTCCTGCGGCGCACCGTGGCCGCGTCCATCAACATGCGAGCCGCCCAACGGTACACATTGAATTCACGCACCAGGCTTCTCATGCTCCGCATGCGTTCCTTCTGCTCGAGAAGGGGCATCGTAAGTGCGTGGTGAAGCGCTTCGCCACACTCGTCGATATTGTAGGGGTTAATGATCAGGGCTTCCGACATCTCGCGGGAAGCGCCTGCAAACATGCTGAGTATCAGCACACCCGTGTCATCGTCTCTTGCCGCGACATACTCTTTGGCAACCAGGTTCATGCCGTCGTGCAGGCTTGTGACGAAGCCGACCTCCGACGCGCGGTAGTATTCGAGCACCTGCTGCGGTTCGTGATGCTCGACTAAAAGCAGCAGTGGAGGAGGAGACCCTTCGGGCTGAAGGCCCGTAAATTTTTCATTGATACGACGAGCCGTCTCGCGCACCTCGGCATCAAAGTTCCTGTAGCTTGGCAACTGGCTGCGTGAAGGCGCTGCAATTTGAACAAAGGTGAACTTTCCAAGCCACTGAGGATGAAGCTCGAACAGGCGCTCCACGGACAGAAGCCGCTCGATGATGCCTTTGGTGTAGTCGAGCCTGTCTACGCCAATGCCCACTCGGTGCCCTTCGGGGAATCCGTGACGAGCAAACACCTTGCGGCGACACTCGAAGAGCGAAGGGGCCTCGGCCTGCCAGCGCGGCGGCCACTCAATGGAAATAGGATAAGGCTTGATGGCGGTCACATGGCCCTGGAACGAGATGCTGGCGTTTTCTTTGTCGATGCGAGACTCCAGGAACCTATCGACGGTTTCCAAAAAATTGTTGCAGTGGAGTTGGGTGTGGAATCCGACAATACTACTGCCCAAAAGCCCTTCCATAATCTCATTGCGCCACGGACAGATGCCAAAGCTTTCGGCATTGGGCCAGGGAATGTGCCAGAAGGTGATAATAGTGGCGTTGGGCAACAGCTCCCGTAACAGGCGGGGCAACAACGCAAAGTGATAGTCTTGCACGAGGATAACAGGATCCTCTGTTTTGGCGTCTTTCACCACAGCATGGGCGAATTTTTCGTTCACTTGCCGATATGTTTCCCAGTCGCTTGTGCGAAAAATGGGACGGGTGTGCGCAATGTGACACAAAGGCCACAACCCTTCATTGGAAAAACCGTAATAGTAGCCAAGCTCCTCTTCAGCAGTGAGCCACACCCGATGAATTTCGTATTGGGGCTTTCCGGGTGGCACGGCGATGCGATCGCGCGCGTCAACGACATCCCTGTCCGCAGAGCCACTTCCATGCGCAACCCACACACCCGAACACGCACGCACGATGGGTTCAACAGCCGTCACTAAACCGCTCGCAGGGAACTGAACATCAATTCCTCCGGATGCGTTCCTTTTGTGAATGTAGGGCTCTCGGTTCGAAACGACGATGACCTCGTCTTCCGCAAACTCCTCGGACAACAGATTTTTGAGCGTCTTGGGAGTCCAATGCTGAATGCCTTCTTCTGCGGAAGCCCGCCGTGCTTCAAGATCTCGGACGAGGCTCTTGAGGTCTTTCATGATGGGAAGGAATTCTCGGTTCTGCGAGGCCATGGCAAAACTCAAAGGCACGTGTCCCTTCGCGCCCGACAGGAGCATTCGAACACTTTTCACCCAACCGAGGAGGCTCCAGCGCGCCACAACCATGGTGACAACCGACACCACGACTCCAATGGCAACAAACAGCAGGAATACGTATGTTTTCGCGTCTCTTTGGCGCCTGGCAATGAAGCTTGTGTCGTGCACAAGAAACAAATTGCCGACGGTGGTGAGGCGGACGTCCCCTCCCGGGAGTTCAAGCGTACGCCCTGTTTCATTCGCGACGCCTTGCGGCTCACCAGCGTAGCGGCATGTGATTTCGGGAGGAAAGAGGGCCGAGCGGATCTTGAGTTCAAAATCGCCTTCACACACCGCCACAGCCAGAAGCCGTTCGTCTTTCGTCACCTTGTCGAGGAGTGCGCCGGCTTTTTCGAGGCTTGAAGGGGAATTTTCGAGAAGGAGAGGACTCAGGGAGTCTTGCAACGTGTTTCCAATTGTCCGCGCTCGAACGTCGAGATCGCGATGGAACCACGATAGAGTGAGGGACTCCGTGAGTGGCACCAGCGCGTATGCCAAAAGCGCAAGCAGAACGACAAGGGGCAAGAGGAATTTGAGACCGAGTCTGAACATTCACTTCTCCGGAAATTCGGGCATTCAATGAAAGTTTCTTGTTCTTCTGAAAGTCTCTTGTTCTTCTTTAAGCGACAGAAACGAATCGCTCAACCCATAGGCTGTCGATGAGGGGCAAAAAATATGTACGACTTGGGAATTGTGGGAAATTGCAATGCGTCGGCCCTTGTCTCGCGAGAAGGCGAGGTGCTGTGGATGTGCTTGCCGCGTCCCGATTCCGAACCACTCTTCGGCAAGCTTCTCGACGAAAATGGCGGTTCTTTTGCCATCACTCCTGTCCAAACCCTGGCAAGCGCGCAACAAGAGTACGTGGAAAACACCTGCGTCCTGACAACACGAATCACAGACGTGAAGGGCAACAGTTTCGAAATCACCGATTTTTTTCCGCGCTTCGACCAGTACAACCGCACCTACCGGCCCCTTCAATTTTTTCGCATCGTTCGACCGCTTGCAGGCACCCCGCGCATTCGCGTTCGATGCGCTCCTGTACTGGGCTGGAACAAGACGCGCGCAGAACACTCACGCGGAAACAGTCACATCCGGTACCTCGGTTTCGCCGATCAACTTCGGCTCACAACTTCGGCACCACTCACTTACCTTGTCGACGAGCAAGAGATCCTTCTCTCAGAAACCCTCTATTTCGCGTTTACTTGGGGAGTTCCTATAGAAGACGACATTCGCACAGTGGGTCAATCCTTCCTTGCGAGAACCGTCGACTGGTGGAGGCTTTGGGTGCGCAATTGCAGCATCCCCTCTCAGTTCCAAAAGGAAGTTATTCGTTCCGCGCTCACTTTGAAGCTTCATTGCTATGAGGAAACAGGTGCGATTCTTGCGAGCGTCAGCTCGAGCCTTCCCGAAATTCCTGGCGAGGTGCGCAATTGGGACTACCGCTTCTGCTGGATACGGGACGCCTACTTCACCGTTTCGGCGCTCCACCGCCTCGGGCATTTCGACGAACTCATGGGTGTCTTGAAGTTTCTTCTCGCGCTCTTGCGGGCACACGACCAAGGCGATTTGGCTCCCGTGTACACTGTGGATGGGGCACTGCCTCTGCCCGAACTGCAACACGACAATTGGAAAGGGCACGGAGGAAGCCAGCCCGTGCGCTCTGGCAACCAGGCGGCAGAGCACATTCAAAACGACGTTTACGGCGAGCTCCTACTCGCGTTGTGCCCCATCTTCTTCGACGACAGATTTTCTGATCTTCGCACGCCTCTTCTCGAGCGCGACCTTCGCACGCTGGCTCACAAGTGCCACCAAACGCTTGGCCAACCCGACGCTGGACTTTGGGAACTCCGCTCAGGATGGAAAGTTCACAACTTTACCACCCTCATGAGCTGGGCAGGCTTGGAACGATACGAGCGCATTGTGCGTTTGGGTCTCGCCAAAGGTGATGCCCTCGAGGCCGCGCAAATGCGTGACAAGGCGGCAGCGCTCTTAGAGGCCTCCGCGCGTAGCGGCATTTTGACAAATGCCAAGGAAGAAGACGTTACCGACTCGTCTTTGTGCCTCCTCTCCACACTCCGTTACCCTAACGCAAACCTCGTGGAGGGGACCCTGCGCGCCATTGAAAGCGAGCTTCGCTTGAATGACAAGGACGGCAACCCCACCGCATTCTTTTTTCGATACCGGTACAAAGACGACTTCGGGAATCCCGTCTACCCCTTCCTCGTTTGTTCCTTTTGGTACATTGAAGCCCTCTCTCGTTCAGGCGAGAACGAGAAAGCAAGCCAGCTGCTTGTGGAAATCGGCAAAGCCGCAAACCATCTCGGCCTTTTTTCGGAACACTTTGACCAAGCAAAGGGAATGCAGACAGGCAACTTCCCTCAGTGCTATTCTCACGTCGGTCTCATTCACTGCGCTTTCGCCGTGAGTGAGCCCTGGGAAAACGTCCTTTGACGTTTGAAAAAACTCATTCCCGCATTGGAGGGCATTTCAATGGCCTTTATTTCACTCCCGACTCAAGCACCTGGCATCCTCGGACCTATGGCCTATCGCCCCGACACAGCGGTGCATTTGAATGCACTCGCGGAGTCACTTTTGCGAGGGCCCGCCAGCCTTTCTCAGGGTGAACGTGAAACCATCGCCGCATGGACGTCTCACCGAAACGGGTGCCGTTTTTGCACAAAGTCTCACGCAGCCGCGGCGCGCGCTTGGCTCGAAGAGCGCAGCGCAGACCTCGATCGTCTTTTGGAAACCAACGACACAAGCCACTTCAATGGAAAAATGCAGGCCTTGCTCGCGCTGTCGGCCGCACTTCAAGAAAACGTACAGGGCGTAACGCCACAGCACGTCGAGTCTGCACGAGCGGCAGGAGCTTCTGACGAGGACATTCACGACACCGTTCTGATTACCGCCGCGTTCTGCATGTACAACCGTTACGTCGATGGCTTAGGCACCGCGGAGGCTCCACAGGAGGCCTACGCCCCCATGGGCCAGATGCTCAAAGAACGTGGGTATGTTCACGCCTCAATGTGAATGGAAGATTTTACGCTTTTGGTCTCTTGAAAGGAAACTTGCTCGATGGGTCGACACACACACGTCTTGCCTCCCCACTTTTTGCGTTTAGCTCTGTTTGTGGGCGTTGCGCCTTTCGCTCTCTTGGCGTCTGCGTGCGTCTCTCGAGAATTCAATGGGCCCACGGCCCCAAGCGCACCCCAAGCAGAGTTCGCGCCCAACGGCACTCCCGTCAATTGGGGTACGCTCAGTCCGCTGACCAAAACACCCCGTTCTGTGGAGGCGCGGCTGGCCAACGCCGCTGCGCGCCGACTGAACTCCGCTGCCAACTTGCCGCAGTGGCTCGGCGGTGGCACAGACCCCCTCATTGCCGACGACGGCATCATCAGTGTTCCCGTCAAATTCCTTTTTGGCGCGGGGCTGCAGCCCTTTGCCGACGGGCAGGCCAACCGATCGGTCGAGTGGACGGGCTGGCCCGACACGGAGGCCGAACCTCCTGTGGTGTTCACCCTGATTGCTGCGCGCCGCACAACCACCAAAGGAAACATCCTTGTTCTTGAGGCACGCGAGTCACTCATCGAAATGATGTACGGCGCGAAACCAGCCACCATAGAGGCCGAATTCACAAGTGAGTCTGGCGCCCCTATCCTCGTAGCGATGTCGAAATCAAGCCTAGAGGGCCTCTACCGCGCGGTGCTGGTGGAAGCGTCGCTGGGCGCCGACCTCACCTTACAGGGAACGGAAGGCGCTGTGTCTGCCCTGCCGGCCGAAGTCGCAAGCAAGGTGTCTGACACGGAATGGGTGCGGCTCAAGCTCCGTTTCTTTGTGAGCGGAAAAAGCAAACCGGAGTACTGGCCTGTGCTGTTTCGTTTTCCTGCGCAGAAGGCCAATGCCGCCGTGTCCACTCTGCCAAAAGAGTCTCGTTTGTTTTCGTGGGGAGACACCATTGCCTCTGTGCCCTACAACAGCACGGCAACGAGCCCGCAGACGCCCTCAAACTCTCTTGAGCAGTGGATGCAGTCCGCCGAAGGCAAGGCCCGCGCACAAAAATTCCCCTACACTTCAGGCGTCCATCACGAGTTCGCCGACGACAAAAACCACAAGCACACGACTGCAACGGGCGGCGTTGAGACGTATGGCGTGTTCGAAAAGCCTGGTGGTACTGAAGTGCTTTACACCTGTTTCGATGCGCGTGATGGCGCGAACGAAGACCAATGGGGCGTCCCTTCAGGCGCGGGTTGGCACACCATCGGCCACCCCACTGTGGCCGAGACCATTTTGAACACCTTCGAAACTTCGGGGATTTTTGCAGGCTGGGGAGTGGCGTCACCCTACCCGTTTGCTGAAGTCGCTCCGTTTGGGTCGAAAGACGTCGCCACGTTCCGCATAGTCCGCCCAGGAGAGGCCTTTACGACGCTTCAGAACCATGCCCACTGGTACGCCATCGACTCTTCCAAAAAAGCATGCGCAATTATTTGGAAACATGGGTGCGCGCCCCAATCCGAAAGCGACCTTTCCTGCAAATAACCCGAAAGGACGCGAAAAAGGCAGGCTGCATTCTGAAGAATGGGCAACCTGCCTTTTCCATTCCAACGGAAGCGCGAAGATCAACGCTTCGAGAACTGGAAGCGAGCGCGAGCGCTCTTGAGGCCGTACATCTTGCGTTCCTTCTTGCGAGGGTCACGCGTAATGAGACCAGCCACTTTCAGCACAGGGCGGAGCTCAGGGTTGTACTGAAGCAGGGCACGGGTGATGCCGTGGCGAATGGCGCCCGCTTGGCCGGAGAGACCACCGCCAATGACGTTCACCTTGATGTCGAACTTGCCGACCAACTGGGTGAGGTTGAGGGGCTGCTCAATAACCATGCGCGATGTGGGGCGCTTAAAGAAGTCTTCGAGGCTGCGGGCGTTCACGGTCATTTGACCTGTGCCTTCGCGGAGGAACACACGGGCGATGGCGGTTTTGCGCTTGCCGACTCCGGTGAAATACTTAACGGCCATTGTTTGGCTCCCTTTTCGTTCAATCAAAAAAAGCAGTCGAAAATCGAACCAACGTTACTTGCTGGCCGTACGCTCGGGCAGCGGCTCTGGCTTCTGAGCGGTGTGGGGATGCTCAGAACCCTTGTAGACACGCAGGTTGCGGAACACTTCACGGCCCAGGACGTTGTGAGGAAGCATGCCCTTGATGGCAATTTCCAGCAGACGCTCAGGGTGGGTGGCGCGCACTTCCGCGGCCGTGAACGTTTTCAGGCCTCCGAAGTAACCCGTGTGGCGGTGGTAAACCTTCTTGAGCTCTTTGCTGCCCTTCAGGACCACCTTTTCGGCGTTGATGACAATGACGTTGTCGCCCGTGTCCACGTGAGGCGTGAACGTCGGCTTGTGCTTGCCGCGCAAAATATAGGCTATTTGTGTCGCGAGACGGCCGAGCGTGAGGTCGGTTGCATCGACGATGTACCACTTCTTTTGGACTTCGGCAGGCTTCGCGCTGAAGGTCTTCATTTGAAAAATAACTCCACTTTCCAGTCAGACTGGGACTCGCGTCGACTTCAACCCACCGCCGAAAGACCTCGTTCGCCTTTCTTTTTCCTCGTTCGAACCGGGGCGTTTCCCAACGCGGGCGACCGAAACGACGGAAAAGAAGAGAAAGAGACTTTCCTTCGACTCACGAGAGGGCACCCGGTCGGGTGTGGAGGGCCCAAGACGGCCGCCTTCACGCTGAACTCAAGGGTCGCTTGAGTCCCGAGATCGAACTGTAGGATGGAACCAACGCATGTTAGAATGCGAGCCAGACACCCGAAATGTCACGGATACCGAGCCCGCCGGAATGGCCCTTATAGCGAGGCGCAAAGCAGTGGTCAACATGGAATCGACCCCGAAAAACACACAGGAATCCCTTCAAACCCACCTCGACAATGCGACCCTGGCGCTGGCACTCCCGGTGGGCAGACGGCTCTTTGAAAACGGGCACTTCGCCTTTGCGGCTCTGTCTGCCTCCGCACACCTGCCACTTCATGAAGCAAAAATGACGGTCTCTCCGCTCGATGTGCGCACCGCGTTGCCCGAGCGCCTTTTGGCTGAAGCCTCCTTGCTCACAGGACTCGGCGTGGTGGCAGAGGCTCTGCGCGGACTGTGGGCTCGGACAGAAGCCTTCTTTGTCCATTTGGCGACTAGCGAGCTCAACCATGTGGACGCTTTGCCCGTTCCCACCGCTCGCCTTGCGGGCGACGTGCTCGCCTACCTGGCCACTCCACACGCGCCAGATGCAAACTTGGCAACGGCCAGCGAAGCCTGGAAATCGCGCCTCACCACCACCCTTGGGCGTGCCACAGCGTGTCCGGCCGACTTCGCTGGATTTTTGTCTTTGGAAGAAGAGGCGACCCTCCGCAGCGTCGCCTTCGGCATCCTTGTACAGGCAGAAACGCTCGATCGCGCCCTGCGTGGTTTTGCAAAAATCCGCATCACCTCACTCACACCCACGCCCTCGGGAAGTGCAGGCAGCCCCGCTTCGCTCGAAACAAGAACACGCGCCCGCAAAGCTCTGTTCACGGCTGTCCTGGGGGGCGAAACGACGCTCGCCTCCTCGGGCCACACCTCACTTCTGGAAGGGCGCCCTGTGGACGCGTGCCTTGCCGTGGAAGCCTCGCTGCTTCAGTCGCAGCACCTGCTCGACCTCCTTCGTCACGATGTTGAGGCCAGCCGAACAAAAGGGGCAGGCTCCGGACACCGCGACATGGCACTTGAAAACGCCGCCTATGGCGCTGCCTTGGAACGACAACTGCGTTTGCAAGGCGTGGATGCCATGGAGGCCACCACACTCGTGCGGGAGGTCGTGGCCTACGCGGCTCACCATGCGAGTCCCTGCGCCGAAATTCTGGATGACGAAATGCTCCGCATGGCCCCTCGGATTTCACGCGAAGCGTTGGTGCGCGCAAGGCTTCACGTGCGCCATGACGACCGCGACTACCCCCTCAGCGTGGCCGCAAGAAATGCATTGCTGGTGTTTGCCAACACAGGCCGCACGCAAGTTTAAATTCGATTTTTTCCGTTTCCCGTTCGCTGTTCGCCTCCATCCACTAGGAGATTCCTATGACCTTTAGAATTTCAAACGCCTTCGCCGTTTCCCTGTTGGCCACCTTTGTCACCTTGCCCCTGCAAGGGTGCAGCAAAGACGACGACTCTTCCGCAGCCAGCGCATCTGCAGAGCAAGGCACCTGGGAAACCGGCTGCGTCAAAGACGACTCCGACAGCGAGAACATCGTGTACAGCAAGTCTGTCGTCACGCTCTCTGGCTCAAATTTTTCGGGAGTTTCTAACTCATTTTCGAAAGCTGGCTGCGCCGCTACCGACGCAACCTACGTTGTTCAGCTCGAAAGCACTTACACTCTCAACGGCACCGCAATGGACTCCACACCCACGAAGTTAGCCATCACTCCGAAAAGCGACGCCCAAGTCACCGAGTGGAAATCGCTTTGCACCGATCTCACTTGGAAAAAAGACACGGCAACTGAGGTGAAGACGACGTCCTGCGGCGACTTGGGAAAAACTTTTTTTGAAAAAGATTACGGACTCCTCGAAATCAAAGACGGAAAACTGTACTTCGGAAAAACAACACAAGAGCTTGATGGCACGACAGCCGCAAAACGTTCCAAGGAACTCGACACGGACAGCCCCTACACGAAAAAATAAAACTCAACCCGTCACCTGTTCCTTTTCGCTGTCGTCGTCCTCACCTTCCAGCTCGGGTGCCACGTCGTAGAACTTTGGCCCGCGCGTAATGAGAATGGCCCCAAAAAGCTCTGCCTGAAGAAGGTTGAGATGATTGGCCTTCGAAAGCTCGAGAACGGCCATGAGTGTGACGATGAGTTCGTATCGGGTTTCGCACTCATCGAAAAACTCCCGCAGCACGTATTCTTCCACAATTTCGAACTTGCGTTTGATGCGCTGCATTTTCGACTGAATGGTGATTTTTTGGGCCCGCACCCGCACCACGGGCGCTGCGCGCGTTTCAGCAAAACGCAAAAGAAGCCTTTCAAAAGCAATGACGAGCGAAAACGGGTCGCCCTTAATGGGAGCTTCCACGTTTTCGAATTCTTCGCGGCGGCGTGTAGGTTCGCCTGACGCAAAAACGTCGCGGCCCAACAGCGCCAGGGAATCGAGTTGGTCTACGGCGCGCTTGAAGGCCTCGCGTTCGAGGAGAAGCTCGACGAGGGGTCGACGAGGGTCGTTCGGGTCCATTTCCTCGAGGCCCACGGGGTCGTCGACAATGCGATTTTGGAGGGCCGGAATGAGCATGCCCGCCTTTATTTCAATGAGCTGGGCCGCCATGGCAAGATACTCGCCGGCCTGGTGGAAATCGAGCTCGGGCACTTGCCGGAGGAAACCAAGATACTGCTCGGTAATGAGCGACATCGGGATGTTGAAAATGTTCACCTCGTGCGCCTTTATGAGGTGCAAGAGGAGATCGAGAGGTCCGTCGAAGCTTTGTAGGCGCAAGTGCATAGCGAAAGTCTAGGTTCACCGTCTCTTCTTTGCAATTGTGGCGCCTTTGCAATCCTGCGAGCACCACGCCATACTGCTGCGTCTCAGCCCCACCAAAAGTGGCCCCTCCAGGTCCGAACGGCCGCCCCTTCAGGCCCGAACGGCGGCCCTTCCGGGCCCGACTGGCGCCCTTTCCGCTTGCGGCACACACCCTACACACCGGAGGCATCGCCACACATGCCACGCATGGCGCGGATCCTCGTGAGTTTCGGATTCTTATGGATCGCTCTGTGGGCCACCTTCGGGAGCCTGCTGGGCGCTCGGCTCAATGATGCGCTCCGCAGGCAAGACGACGTTTGGGTCGCCTCGCTGCAGCGAGAGCTCTTGCGAACCGCCCATGCTCACATGAACAGCCTTTCGTATGGCCTCATTCTCATGGGCATCACTTACGTCGCGGCTCGCAGGGAAGTGTCGGAGCCTGCGACACTGCGTGCGGCGTGGGCTGCTCTTCTCGGAACGGTCGTTTTCGGACTGGGACTCGTCGGCGAAGCGTTTTCGCCGAGCGCGCACAACGGATTCGCGCCCATGGCCTTCGTGAGCGCCGCGGGAGGACTCGCCATCATCTTCTCGTTTGGCGCCTGGGGGCTCTTTTTTCTGCGCGGAGTGCGCAAACCGTGAACGGCTCGCCGCGCGTCTTTGTGGTCCGCATGAGCGCCATCGGAGATGTCGTGATGACGACCCGGGCCATTGCGAATTTGCGCGCACAAGGCTTGGAGCCGGTACTCGTCACGTCGCCGGGCCTTGCCGACGTCGCACGCTGCATGGTCCCACTCCGTTACTTCGTCACCATCGACGGCCCGCGATTAGAAGTCTTCGAAAAGCTCGTGCACTCACCCCGTGGTCACGCCATTTCTCTTCGCACTCTTCTTCAGCCCGAGGGCGTTCGTCTTCCCCTGTCGGCGCTCGACCTTCAAAGAACTTCCCGCAGCCGTCGGGCTCGAAGCACTCTGAAAAAAGCCTGCCTCCAAACAGGGAGCTCATTTACAGTCACCACCTTGGTTGCGAAAAACACACTGCTGCGAGCGTGGCTTGTGCTGTGGGCCTTTGTCCGGTCGCTTTTTTTGAAACAACAGCATCGACCCCTTTCACTTCCCAAAAACGTTCCGAACTTTATGCGCGCCAACGTTCATTCAGCACAAGAAAAAGCAGTACAATCGCACCTTTCGAAATTAAAGTGGCAACCTTCGGCTCGGCTCACCCCCACGCTCCCCCTGCCTCAAGACACCCGATTGTTTCATGCAGAGCCCCTTGCAGAAGGAACACCCCTGACAGCATGCGGAAGCCCCCTTGTGGGCAAACGCTACGTTTGCTTCGTGCCGGGGGCGAGCGGCCCTGTGAAGCAATGGCCGAAAGAAAACTTTCGCGCCTTGGCGAACCTTCTTTTGAAAGAGACCTCCCCCGGTGGAATCGATTGCGTGGTTGTGTTGGGCGGCGGAAATGAACGCGCGCTGGGGCATTACCTCGCATCGGCTCCTGAAAACAGAAGCCGTGACGTTCGAGATGCCACAGGAACGCTTTCCCTTTGGGAGACGTTTCGCATTCTCGAGAATGCTGCCCACGTCTTTACCAACGACACCTTCGCGTCGCACGTTGCCGACCTCTCCGACGTCCCTTTCACTCTTTTCTTCGGCGGCACCACGCCTGCCTTTGGTTTTCTCCCCTTATCTCGCAAGGCAACTCTTCTTTACGAAAATCTCGCCTGCAGCCCCTGCACCCGGCATGGGCTTGCGGGCTGCCGGTACGCGAACCTTCGCTGTTTGCAAACGATCAGCGCAGAAAAGGCCTTTCGGACCATCGCATGCGATGCAAAATCAACCGAAGGCACCGCCGCTGCCGAATGGGGTTAAGTGTCTGTGAAAATCGACCGACTCTGCTCACAGGGGAGGGCCCAGTGGCCATGGGTTTTTTCAGCATCATCGACCGCTTGAGTGGTTTGGCAGAGCGCGAAACAAACCAAGCCGCCGACATCGAAAAGCGCAGGCGGCTGCTGACCCAGCGCTTCCTCGTGCTCGTGACGTTCATGGTGATTATTTACAATATTGTTTACCTGAGCCTTGGCTATTTTGAACTTTGGGTTGTGAATTGCGGCATTGTTGCAGGGTGTGTTTTTTCTGTTGGGTTGCAACGCAGGGGGAAATCAACGACCGCCAAGGTTCTGCTGTTGCTCACCTGCTCGGCTGGGCTTGTCGGCCTCGGTGTGTTTTTGGGAAGTGATTCGATCATGCCTATGGGTTGCGTCTTCGCAGCGCTGGTTTGCCCCCTCATTTTTGGAAAGCAAGAACGATCGGCCATGCTTTTTTGTTTTCTTCTCTGTTTGGCATGCTATTTCGCATTCTCAGCCGCCTCTTGGCAGTGGTCTTGGGCTTCCACGACGTCTCTCAATTTCCGAAAGGCTGTGGAATTTAGTTTCCTTTTGGGCACATCTGTCGTCGTTTTCATTACGCTTGCACAACTCACTGTCATTGCCGAATCGCTGAACCTTCAGCTTGCTGAAAAATCGGAAAAACTGGCCCTAGAACAAAAGGCGCTCAAAGACTCCAAAGACCGCATGGAAGCTTTGCTCGCGGCACTCCCCGACGCCTGTTTTCGCATCGAGTACGATCGAAATGAAAACAGCGTCAAACTCAAAGAGGTCCGCGGTCGCGTTCATTCCACTTGGAACAAAATCCCCACAGGGTTCGACCTCGGTGTGTTTCTTTCTGCGCAGGCGAAAAAAGTGGTTGTGACCTCTCTTGAGGCCACTTTCGAAAAAACCCAAGCGCACTCTTTTTCGCTTCAATGGCAACGCTGGAACAAAACGTTTCAAGCGGAGGCACGCGTCGCTTGGCTCCGAGACAACGAGTTCATCGCCATTCTCCGCGATGTGACTTCGCAGCACCACGCAAGTGTCGCCATGCGCTCGCAGGAACTCAAGCTCATTCATGCTGCGAAATTGGCGACACTTGGTGAAATGGCGGGGAACATTGCGCACGAAATCAATAACCCTCTGACAGTCATCGTAGGACTCACGCACATGGCAAAAACCCGCATCGAAGAATCGGGACGTGATCCTTCGGGGGTCGCACCTTTCCTCGAGCGCATTTCAACCACTGCAAAACGCATTGCCCGGATCACAATAGGCCTCAGGCAGATGGCTCGCGATGGACGCTTGGACCCCATCGAACCCGTGCGCCTTTCCGAAGTTCTCGATGACACCCTTGCACTGTGCGAACACTCGCTGAAAACACGAGGCATCGCCTTGCGCGTTGATCCGGACATTCATTCCTGCGTGGTGATGTCGCGCACGGTGCAACTTGGCCAGGTGTTGCTCAACCTCATTGGCAACGCCACGGACGCACTGGAAGGCAAGGACGTTCGAGAGATCGTGCTTTCGGCCGAGCGCGTCCAGGGACGCGTGCTTTTGCGCATCGCCGACTCTGGCCCCCGCATTCCCGAAGACGTGCTCGAACGGCTCTTTATCCCTTTTTTCACCACCAAAGGAATCGGTAAAGGAACAGGACTCGGCCTGTCCATTTCACGGGGCATTGTCGACTCCCAGGGAGGTCGGCTCTTTCTCGACACCTTGCAGGGTCAGACCTGCTTTTGCATCGATCTCCAGGAAGCCACCTCACTGCCCCATTCCTTAGCGCAGTCCGCTTGAAAGAATGTTGGACGTTTCCTCGCTCAGGGCGTCGAGGCTCGCCTTGCAACCCGAAAGCTCGGCGTCCGTGAGGCCTGCTTCTTTTTTCGCAAAGTCGACAACGAATTCCATTTGAGCCCGTGCTTTCTTTCGGGTGGCTTCCTTCGCTTCCGCGCTCGCCTTGGCAGCTAGGGCGGACTCAATGCGGCTCAAGGAGCACACCGCCTGCTGGAAGTCCGCTACAACGAAGGCACGCACTCTTTTGGCCCCCACGGGGCGCACAGGGAATCCGGGCTTGCCCGTCCAGTTCGTCCAGGTGGAAAAGGTGTCGGGTGCGGCCTTCGCATATGCGAGGAGACCTTCCCCGTAGATGGAAAACCGCCCGTAGAGGTCGGATGGCTCCCAGGGCGAGGCCTCCGACAGCTCAGGCGCGAGCAGCAGGTTCACACCCTTGACCAACGAGGCTTTGTGATACCCGTAGCCGTCAACACCGCCGTCGCTTGAACTGCATTCGGGCGAAGGAAAACGGAGAGTCGAAGAGTCAGGAACAAGGCTTGCAACCTCATTGTCGGTGCAAAAGAGATCGGTGCGGGCAGGCTTCAAACCTGTGTAGCCATAGGCAATGGCCATGGTGTCGTATTCACCCACGCGGCTCCGATTTCGGAAATTACGATCGAGATACTCCATAACAGAAACAGAAACGCGTCCTTCTGGAAGCTCTCCGGCGCGCCCCAGACTTCCTCGGAAGTTGTGCCGCAGGCCAAGGTTGTGACCCAGCTCGTGCGCCACCATGTCTTCGAAATAACCGTTCATGTAGCTTTCGAAGGTTTCCGTTTCCGGGAAGTTGAAAAACTCACCTTTCACAATGGGGTCGCGAAGGGTTTCGTCGGCAGAAGGGATGCGGAAGGCAAGGCGGTTGTTCAACGAAAGCCTTGGAGCCTGTCGTGTGGCGTTTGGCCGTGCCTTCGAAGCCATCAGCGCATCGTAGTCGCGCACAATACGCTCCGCTTCGAGGCCGCGGCCTTCTTTTTCCAGCTCGCGCACCTTTTTCCAGGTGTCGTACCAACCTGAATAGAGCTCCAAAATGGCAGGTCCTTGAATGAGCGTCTGCGCAGAAAGAAGCTGCCCGCTCGTTTCATTGCTGATGGAAGGCCCAAGCCCCCCATAAGAGGCTGCATTGACGACGTCCCACTCGAGCACGTTGTAGCGGGCGTCGCCTGCCACGATCAACGCTTGAAGCTCACTCGCAGGATCGACGTGTTCCCAGGTCAGGACGTTGCGACCCGTCAGGGACTCGAATGTCGCTTGCCACGCCGCGAACGAGGCGTCGAATGCGCTCTTCCACTCCGCGGGAACATTTTTCACGTAATAGTGAATGGGCGCGCCATTGCCATGATCCGTGAGTCCGAAGCGGGAGATTTTTTCGTGCTTCGCGCGAGCGGTGGTGAAGTAGCCCACCCCAGGAACATTGGGACGCGGCTCGAAAGAAGAGTCGAGGGTGCTTTCCATCCGCATAAAGTAACGAGTCACGAGATCGAACGGACGAACTTCACCCGGAGCGCCACTGGTGTCTTTTTCTTGGAGCTCCATTTTGCTCGTAATGTCGAACACGAGAGTGTCGAGCCCAAAATCAACAAGCGACGTGCTTGTCGATTTAGTTGTAACTTCAGCTGGCTTAGCGTCATCGAAAAGACCTGAAGACAAGTTCTGAATTTTGAGGTTCGTTGCCAGCGGTGCAAGGTCGACGAAGAGGGTGTCGCCCGCCAGGCTTTTGCCCAGCACAGGAACATCAACGACAGGGCGACGCTCAGAGCCTTCCGTGCACGCTTCCAAGCAGCCTACGAGGCTGAGGTACACTTTGCCTTCAAACTCCGACAACAGGGGACGCACGACCACAGACGGCAATCCAGACATCTTTAAACTGCCCAGTGCCTCCGACTTCCCGTCGCTCACCGTCGTAATGACGCCCCCAAAAACATGCGACAGCCCCAACGCTCGCAGCGGCAGACCCACGACGACTCCCTGCGAAGACGCCACATCGGTTGGCATGCCAGCCAACAGGCCTTCTCCGCGCGGCCTTGCGTAGCGCACGGACGCTGGAAACTGGGCAAGGTCGGAAGGCGCGAGCGCGACAACGTCGCCTTTGCCCTTGCGCTCCTGAAACGCAGCGCGCCCCAAAGCCATTGCGCCGGAATCGCCCAGCTCTTTTTGAACAAAGGAGGACGAAGCCTCTACAAGGTGACGCGCTGTGGGCTTCGGAGGCGTGGCACGAACGCCTTCCGGCCTTTTCTGCGGGACAGGAAACTCGCTGCTCTTGCGCGACGCGACACCGCAACCTGCGACGGCGCCCAGTGCGAGACTCGACACGGTAACGACCGCAGGAACGAAGGCGGCGACGCGTGAACGTTCACGAGGAAACAAGGACATAGAAATCTCCCTAAAATCAGTTTGGTTTGGCTAAAATCGCAGCGCGCATCCAACCCAGATAGTCGCCAAGTCCACCATCCACGTTCACGGAAAGAATTTCAGGAACGTCGAACCCATGAGCGGCCACAAGTGTTCGTTCCACCTCGCTATACATGTCTTGCGTGGTTTTGAGCATGAGCTTCACTTCCTTCGATTCCTCGAGCTTCCCGTTCCACACGTAGCGGGAAGTGACAGGGAACGCACTTGCGCAAGCCACGAGGTGCTTGGTCAGAAGCTCTTCAGAAACACGGAGAGCATCTTCTTCAGACGCAACAGTGGTGAAGACAATGAGAGGGCGATCGCCAGATGAGTTCATGGACACCTCCTAGAGCAGCGAAGCTGTCGCCTGGGCGCACTGCCAAAGGACGCCACAGCTTGCGGATTTCTAACCCTTTCAAGCGGATCCTTCAATGTTCCTGGAGTTTCAAACGGCCGCGACGAGAGCGGGATCTTCACCTATCCAAAACAGGAAATCGCCGAGGCACATTCGAGACCTTACGAACGGCGAGAACCTCAAGGCCCATCGGTACTCCATTGCCGTTGTGGTGGGCGAGGTTTCCTCAGGAATACAGGGAAGTTTTGCCGCCACCAAAAGCGCTTCCATTTCCGAGGCGGGCAGTGTGAAGGCCCGCACGCGAGCGCGCACACTGGGCCATCGCAAAAGAAACGCGGGCCACTGTTCCTGAAAGGCAAGCCACTTCTCATGCTTCTTCAAATACTCTTTCGAGAAATGGTCGACGGCGTGAGCGAGATCTGCTTCCAATGCGTGGCGCATGTTTTTGCGGTCGTTTTCTCCGAGCGTCAGCTCGCCTTCCCCAAACAAGGGGGCTTGCTCTATGAATCCCCGAACAACCCTTTGCACCCGGTTCGCGGGGAGCGTTCGGAACCGCTCGGGTTCAAATGTTTCCTGCGCCACAAGCCAGTCGAACGACACCGCGCTCGAAAGCGACGCCAAGGCGACCTGCTCACCGTGCAACACAAGCGGCCGCTTTGAGGTGAGCCGGAGAAAATCGAGAGCGTGACTCACCACGTGTTCGTAGCCCGAAAGTGGGGTTGTTTCGCCTGAAACGCTCATGGCGATGCCCGCCATGGAAAGAGCCGCACCCACCATTTCCGTTGTTTGCAGAGACTGAGGACACTTCGCAAAGTCGGGCGCGGCGGCGCGCAACAACGGGGCGAAGGGTTCCATAAGACGGTAGGCGCGTTCGTCGTAATTTTCCGCCATGCCAAGCTCGTGCGACAAATACCAATCGCCATAGGCAACGAACCGGGCGAGGAGATCTCCAAACCCCGCACGCGACATGGCAGCCGGAGCCTGTGCGAGCACCGGCGCATACCACACGCACCCTGTGACTTTTCTCGACACGCGGGTGCGTTTCGCACCCGCATCTTCGAGCACGGCAAAGGCCGACGTGAATGCTGTCACAGTGAGCGCTGTGGGAAGAACGAGAAAAGGACGCTCGTCTTTCGACTCATGAAGCGCGTGTTTCACAATGTCGGTGAGCGACCCGCTCCCCAGCACAACAACAACCTGAGCCTTCGACCCCTGGAGGGCTTTGGCGACTTTAGGAATTGCTTCAACCGAAGCGTGGACTTCGGCTGAAGGCACGCCAAGAATGTCGGCGACGTTCACCCAATCATTCCGGACGCCCACACCGTCGAAGACGTAACGCACAACGACGTCTGCCGACGAAACTCCACACGGCTTTGGCACACCGTCCACAAAAACGAGAAACGAAAGTGACGAGGGCTCACAGGAACCAAAACCACACGTTCTGAGAAAAGCGACCACAGCTTGGCGAAGTTCTTGCTCGCAGCCAACGAACGATTGCCACGGCACACTGCTGGCGAGAAGGGCATTGTCGAGAACGCCTTCGCGCCGAAGGGTGTCGTCCAAAAGTTGAAACGACGGCGCCCCGTCCAACCTGGCGCCGTCTGACCTCTGTGGGGTGGGAAGTCCAGTGAAGGGAGGCGTGCCGCTGCTCATTGTGGTGGCTCCTTGCGACCCGACAAAATGCGCGAGGCAGGCCGGGGCTGCCGATTCCGCGAATCAAACGCAAATAAAGCAAATAACGCAAACGCCGCAGTGAAGAAAATAAGGAGCGCGAGTCCTTGCGACGTCGACAGCGACGTTCCCCAGAAGTGGCCTCGAGGATCGCCACGAAAGAACTCGTTCAAAAAGCGGTGCGCCGCCGACACCAGAGCCACACAGGCGGCGAGGGTGCCCGGTCGCATCACCTCAGCACGCCGCAGGAAGATGGCTCCCGCAACAGCAGCCACAAGGAACGAGAACGCCGCCTCTTCGAGCTGAACCGGGAACCTCGCGAGACCATCACCTAAAGAAGGATACGTGACCGACCACCAGGGAGGCTCGGCCTGATTCGCAATGACAAGGCCGAAGTCATCCCCATTCAGGTGACACCCCACACGTCCCAAGGCCAAACCAAGGCTTGCCGCTGGAAAAAGGGCATCGCAAAGAAGGCCAACCGGCAGCTTCCGAACGAGCGAGAAAACCAGCCCCGCAAAAAAAGCAGCAATGGCCCCCCCGTAAAAGGTCATGGGCCCGATGGAAACAAGCTCCCGCAGGAAGTCAGCCGGAGTATTGATGTCGGTTTGTTCCCGCAAAAGGCTGAAAAGCCGGGCGCCAAACCAACCAGCCACGTAACAAACGGCAAATAGGCTCGGAAACGCATCGAAGGCCACGTCGGCCCCAGGCGCACGACCACTTTGTTCAGCTTGTCGCAACAGAGCAAAGGCGAGCACGAAAGCGGCAAGCCCACCGAGGCCAAAGAACACGTACCAAGAGGCGAACGGAATGCCGGCGAGCTCAAACAGAATGGGACGCATGAAAAGTCGCTCCTCACCTGCAGGGCACTTTCCGCTTCAGGGTCTCGGCGTTTTGGCTGCGGTGTCCAATGCCTTCTTTTTGACGGCGTCCACAGGGTCAGAAGATGCTGTAGCGGTCGTCGGGTGCAGCGAACGCACACCAATAGCCACAGACGGCGCTTCCGTCGCCACCGTATAGTCGAGCATTGAAGCCCAACGAGGCCCAACAACACCAATGACGAGCGACACGACAACAGCCGTGCCAATAAGAAGGCGATGCAGGCCCGAGTCAGAGGAAGCAGTCACGGCAATGGAATTGCGCGAGGCGGGCTTGAGCCACATTTCAACCATGAGCGACAGATAGTAAAACAGGGACACGACACTGAACAGAACCATGAGAATGGCGAGGCCGGTGAGGCCTTCGCTCACGGCTGCATTGATCAGCATGAATTTTCCGAAAAAGCCGGCAGCCGGAGGAATGCCCGCCAAGCCGAAAAGAAACACGGTGAGAGCCAAAGCAGCAAAGGGCGACTTTGAGCCGAGGCCTGACAGCTCTTCCTTCAGGAGGTCCTCGTTGTTTCCATCCTCGAGCCACGCGAGCACAGCGAAAGCACCCAAATTCAGAACCGTGTAAACCGCCGCGTAAGCTGTCAGCGCCTCACGCGCGCTGACACTCGAAGGATTCGCGGCGAGCGCAGCGAAGGCGAGGCAAAAGTAACCCGCGTTCGCAACACTGGAATAGGCCAGCATGCGCTTCACGCTGTTGTGCACAAGACCAAAGGTCGAACCAATGGCTATGGACAATGCTCCCAAAACCCAGAACAGCAGGACGAGATTCGAAGACGCTTGGGCGACGCTTGCGCCCAGAATGCGCAGCACGACAAGAGCTACGCTGAATTTCACCAGTGTTGCCATATAACCCGTAAGGGTTGAGTGCGAGGCCTGGTAAACATCGGGAGCCCAGGAATGGAAGGGCGCAATGGCGAGCTTGAAAGCGAGCCCACACAAGACAAGGAACATGCCCATGAGGGCGAACGGGGCGTCGGGCGACAAACGGAGCGTTCCCATGTCGGACCAACGCAGTGAGCCGACGTGCAGGTACACAAGCGCCATTCCCATAAGGATAATGGCTGCAGCCGTGGCACCCAGCAAAAAATACTTCAACGCAGCTTCCAGCGCCTTCACGTCTTGACGCTGGTACCCCACAAGAACGTAGAGAGACACGCTGGTGATTTCGAGCCCAGTGAAAAACGTGAGGAACTCGCCCGAGGAGGTCATGACCATAAGACCCGCCGACGAGAACATCAGCAGGCACACGAGCTCGGGCCGCAGAAGCTGACGCCCCTTTTCTGTGAGGGCTGCCGAAAAGAGCGTAAAAAGCGTCCCAAGAGCAATGACGACGAACGAGAATCGAGAGAGTCCGTCGGCAAGAAATCCACTTCCCAGGTGTGCTGCGGGCGCGGCTCCACGCAAGACAAGGGGCATCGCCGCGGCCGCAACGAGGCTCACCACCGCCACACCGAGCGAGGTAAAATTTGGTTTCTCGGGGTCTGCTCGAAAAACACCGAGCAGAAGGGCTGCCAGTGCTCCCACCAACAGAAGAAGGATGGGAGAGGCCTGAAGGTAGAAGCCGGCACTGGGCAGGATTTCCTGCAAACGCGCCTGAACGAGCTGTTCCATTACTTCACTCCCACGGTGGATTTCAGGTTCAGGCCGACACCCACGAGGCTCGTTTCATAGGGAGCTTGCAGCGAAACGCTCTTGGTGAGGTTCACGAGGGTCGCCTGTGTGTGGGCGAGGATAGGGGCGGACGCAAACCCGAAAACGAAAATGAGGACCGACAGGGTGCCGAGAATAAAGGACTCGCGTTTCGTGACGTCGGTCAAGACTTTGTTTTCTTCGTTTTCCAGAGGACCCCAGACCACCTTCAACACGAGCCAAAGCATATAGACGGCCCCAAGAACAACGCCCGTTCCGCACAGGACGCCAAGCCAAGGGTAGGCGCGGAACGTGCCCAAAAGAATAAGCCATTCGCCAATGAAGCCACCTGTGCCAGGTAAGGCCACCGACCCCATGGTCGCAACCACAAAAAAGAACGCATACCAGGGCATGACCTTGGCAAGCCCACCGTAGTCGCGCATTTCGCGCGTGTGCCGACGTTCGTAAACGACGCCGATGAGAAGGAAGAGCGCTCCCGTGGAAATGCCGTGGTTCACCATTTGATACAAAGCACCCGTGAAGCCTTGTTCGTTCAGCGCGAACATTCCCGCCACCACAAAACCGAGGTGGCTGACAGAAGAGTAAGCCACGAGCTTTTTGATGTCGGTTTGGCGCCACGCAATGAGGGCACCGTAAATGATGCCAATGACGCCCAGGGTGATCATCACCGGAGCGGCCTGCGTCGCAGCGCTGGGGAACAAAGGGATAGAGAACCGCATGAGCCCGTAAGTTCCCATTTTCAAGAGCACGCCGGCCAAGATAACAGAGCCGGGAGTGGGCGCCTGAACGTGGGCATCGGGCAGCCACGTGTGGAACGGAAAGAGCGGCACTTTGATAGCAAAGGCGAGAGCCGTTGCTGCGAACATCCACATTTGCGTGGAGAGTGGAAGAAGTGCTGCCGTGCGGTAGAGCTCAATGAGGTTGGTGGTGTAGGTGCCCGTCGTCTGCGCATGCACATAGTAGAGGTACGAAAACGCCACCAGCATGAGAAGCGAACCGACCACGGTGTAAAGGAAGAACTTCGTGGTAGCGTAAATGCGGTCTTTGCCGCCCCAAAAACCGATGATGAAATACATCGGAATGAGCATGGCTTCCCAAAACACGTAGAAAAGCACGAGGTCGATGGCAACCAGAGCGCCCACCATGGCGGTTTCAAGAAGCAGGAACAGCGCCAAAAACTCACGCACGTTCTTCTCGATAGACGACCAGCTCGACAGAATCACGAGAGGACACAACGCCGTGGTGAGAATCACAAGAATGAGCGAAAGCCCATCAACACCCACGACGTATTGCACACCCGTGCTCTTCGGGAGCCAGTCGAGCACCTGGCCAAACTGAAACACCGCGTAGCTGGGCACGAAGTGCGCAATGAGATGCAGTGAAAGGACGAACTCTACAATCGACACGCCGAGCGCAACGAGCCGAGCAAGGCCGACGTTTTCTCGGGGGAGGAGGAACAGCGCGAGGCCACCGACAAGCGGCAACGCGATGAGCACGGTGAGAATCCACTGGTTGATAAATTCCATATTCAAAGAGTCCTCACCAGATGATCCAGGCGCCGAGCACCAACAAGCCAAGGAAGATGGCCTTGAGGTAGTTTCTCAACAGACCCGTTTGGATGTCGCTCAGCACCGTGGTGACGAGATACACGCCTCGGGGACCTTCGTTCACGACGCCTTCAATGACGGCGCGGTCGCCAGCACCGAAGAAAACATCGCCCAGCTTTTTCAAGGGCACGATAATCACTGTCTGGTAGAGCTCGTCAATGCGCCATTTGTCGAGAACGAGGGTGTAGAGTCCGCCGGCCGCGCGCGCAAGGCTTGCCCCGCCTTCAGGACCCTTGCGAAGGTAAAGACTGATGGCAAAGCCACTCATGAGCAGCATGATGAGCGTTGAAGTTCCCATCAGTCCCCATTCCAGTGCGGCGCTGCCATGGCCAGGGTGCGCGGCGTCCATAGTGATTTTCGCCTGCGCGAGAACCGGCGCGAGCCATTGCGTAATGAGGTTGTCGCCATCGTGTCCGAAGAGGTGACCCAACGCGTGGGGCACGGACACATAACCTCCCACTGTGGCCAAAACAGCGAGAATCATGAGAGGCGCCGTCATGGCAAGCGGATTTTCGTGCAAATGCTCGGCCGTATGCGCGTCGACTCGTGACGTCCCGAAGAACGTGAGAACGGTCAGGCGCACCATGTAAAAGCTAGTGCAGGCCGCGGCCAGGGCACCCAGCGCCCAAAAAGCGGGGTGTCCGAAAGGACCGCTCCAGGCGTAGTACAAAATTTCGTCTTTCGAGAAGAAGCCCGAAAGCCCAGGAAAGCCAATAATCGCCAGAGTGCCAATGACAAAGGTCCAACCAGTGATGGGAAGGTGCTTTATGAGCCCGCCCATTTTTCGGATGTCTTGCTCATGGTGCATGGCATGAATGACGCTGCCCGCACCCAGAAAGAGAAGAGCCTTGAAAAAGGCGTGAGTCATGAGGTGCGCAACACCGTATTGGAAGGCTCCCACGCCGCAGGCAAGCACCATGAAACCGAGCTGACTGACCGTGGAATAGGCCAACACCTTCTTAATGTCGTTTTGCACGAGACCAATGGTGGCAGCGAAAAGTGCGGTCACGCCGCCCACGGTGGCAATTGTCAACATGACCGTGTCGGAGTGCACGAGCAGGAAGCTCATGCGGGTCATGAGGTAGATGCCCGACGTCACCATAGTGGCGGCATGGATGAGTGCCGATACGGGGGTCGGACCCGCCATGGCATCGGGCAGCCAAACATACAGAGGCAACTGCGCCGACTTGCCTGTCACGCCCAGCAACAGGCACAGGCCCATGGCCGTGACAAGAAGCTGGTTCTGCGTGAACCATTCTGGGGAAAGCCCACCCACCTGCCGCGCGATTTCGGTGTAATCAAGGGTTCCAAACAGCACCACGGCAAGGAACATGGCGACGAGGAACCCGAGGTCGCCCACGCGGTTCGCGATGAACGCCTTCATGCCGGCCGCCGCATTCGCTTCGTCGGAATACCAGTAGCCAATGAGCAGATACGAACACACCCCAACCCCTTCCCAACCCAGGAAGGTGACGAGCATATTCGAACCCAGCACAAGGCAAAGCATCGAGAACACGAAAAGGTTCAGGTAGGCAAAAAACCTGTACACGCCTTCTTCGTGATGCATGTACTCACCCGCATAAATGTGGATAAGCGAACCCACACCCGTGATGATGAGCAGCAGCGTTCCCGACAGCCTGTCGACCGAGAACGCAAACGGAACATCGAAGACGCCACCGCCGGCGAGCTGCAACGAAATCCAGTTGAAAAGCACTGTCGAGACCGCGTTCCCAGACGCCACGGGCCCCGTGACGACAAGCAAAGAAAGCACAAAGGGGATAGCGATCATCGCTGTTGCGAATGCCGTTATCACGCCGCGCGGAGCCTTCCGAAGGAAGAAACCATTGACGATGGCACCAAGCAGGGGAAGCCCCACGATGATGGCGAGAAAGAGTTCGTGGTTCACTTGAAGTTCCTCATGTCCTCAGCCTCGGAGCAGTTTGAGGTCGTCGGCTTCGACGCTCGCCTTGGCTCGGTAAAGCGAAATAATCATGGCCAAACCAATGGCGGCTTCGCAGGCCGCCACCGCCATCACAAAGAACATGACAACCTGACCATCAATGGTTCCGGTGATCTTGCTTGCGCTGACAAACGCGAGGTTCGCAGCGTTGAGCAAAATTTCCACGCCCAGCATCATGAACAGGATGTTCTTGCGGAACATGACCGTGAACAAGCCGACGAGGAACAGCAGAAAGGAAAAGTAGAGCCCCAGTTCAGGCATGCTCAGCATGGGTCTTCCTCTTCTTGGAAATGACAACGGCACCAATGATGGCCGCGAGGATGAGGAAACTGATGAGTTCAAAAGCCCAGAGGTAGTCGGTGAACATGAGGGCAGCCACGTTTTTCAGATTCTCGGGTTCAGGGAAAAACGGCGCGCGCGCATTTGTCGGCTGGAATGCCGACCGCAAGAATCCGTGGCCCACTTTCGTTCCCAACACCACGGCCGCGCCCAAGCCCGCCAGAGTCAACACACCCTCTCCCAGGGTCAGAGTGCCGAAACGCGTTTCTTCGGGGGGCAAGTTCAGAAGCATCATGACGAACACGAACACCACCATAATGGCGCCGGCGTAAACAATGATTTGGGCAACAGCGGCAAAGTGTGCATCGAGCAAACCATACATGCCAGCAAGCAGCACCATCAGAGTGATGAGGAGCATGGCCGCACTCACGGGGAAACGCCGCGTGGCGAGCGTCCCCGCGAGGGCCACGGCAAGCAGGCCCATAAGAATGAAGGCGACCGTTTCAATACCCATGTTTGAAGCCTCTTCAGAACTTGGAAAGCGCGGCCCACACGGCCGACACGACGACGTTCACGAGCGCGAGCGGGAGCATGTAAACCCAACCCACGCGCATGAGCTGGTCGTAGCGGAAACGAGGAAGCGTGAAACGCGCCTGCACGAAGATGAACATGAAGATGCACACCTTGAAGATAAGAACACCAAAGCCAATGAGGAACGTGGCCCACAAAGCAAGTTCGTTGCCCAGGGTGCCCGAGAGCATTTCCACAATGCGCGTCTGCGGCAGGTAGGGAATTTCATACCCTCCCAGGAACAAGCACACTGTGAGCGCCGAAAGCGTAAACATCATGGCGTACTCGCCCAAGAAAAACAGCGACCAACGCATCGAACCGTATTCGGTGAGAAAGCCTGCGACGAGTTCCGCTTCTCCCTCCGCAAGGTCGAAGGGGAGCCGGTTCGTTTCCGCGAACATCGTAATGACGAAAATAACAAAGCTCACCGGAGCGTAAAAAATGCCCCAGGCGGGAAGGAAACCAAACAAGAGGTGCCCGCTCTGCGCACCAATGATGTTCTGCAGATTCAGGGTGCCAAAGATGAACACGATGGGCAGCAGCGAAAGGCCCATGGCGATTTCATACGAGATCATTTGCGCGGAAGCGCGCAGGCCACCCAGCAAGGCGTATTTGTTGTTGGAGCTCCACCCCGCCAGAGCGACTCCATACACACCCAGGGCCGACACCGCGAAAAGGTAAAGGAAGCCGGCATTGAGGTCCACAGGTTGAAGATTCACCCTGTAGCCCATGACCTCCACGTACTTGCCAAAGGGGATGCCTGTGATGGCAAGAAGGCCCATGAGCGCCGGCACGATGGGCGCAATGACATAGAACACCTTGTTTGCGTGCTTGGGAATGAAGTCTTCCTTGAACAGCAGCTTAATCGTGTCGGCCAGAGGCTGACCGAAACCAAACAGGCGAAACCCAAAGAGGCCCACGCGGTTGGGGCCAATGCGCCGCTGGATGAGAGCCGCTTGCCTGCGCTCCACCCAAACCATGAGAGGCGCCACCTGCAACGCCACGACGAGCGCCAGAACCACCTTCAGCACGGTGGCGACGAGTTCGAAGACAACCGGATTATCCATGGAAGAGCCTCGCGTCGTGTTTTCCGAAATCTAGAGACAAGTCGAAATTCAATCTCTGGCGCTCAAAGGCAGTGCCCAAGGGAAGTGTTCAAGGAGAAGTCCTGGCGGACAGACCTCTTCGGCGCTTTTTCAGGGCGGAAGGCTTCAGTCCCAGTCCAGCGCTCCGCGCTTGAGGATGTAAACATACCCTGCCGCAAGCGTCGTGACGAAAATGGCGACCTCGACAACACCAAACCACCCCAGCATGTCGAATGCGGAGGCCCAGAGGTAGAGGAAGACCGTTTCAATATCAAAGAGGATGAAGAGAATGGCCGTGAGATAAAATTTCACAGACAAGCGCTGCCGCGCAGAGCCGACAACCGGCACGCCACATTCGTAGACGTCGAGTTTTGCCTCGTTTGGCTTTTTCGGCCCTAACAAGAACGACGCCGCAGTGGCTCCGCCTGCTATAAGCAACGCCGCGACGCCAGTGAAGAGTATAGGGAAATACGGACTCAGCACGGAACTCATCAAGTTTCTCCATGCGACAGCGTTTGGCATGCCGGAAGCACCAAGGGCCTTAACCTAAAAATCGCCAGGCAGACAAGCCGGGCAGACCTTACGAAGCGAATTTATCGGATGCGTATTCTTCGCGCAAAATGATGAGCTTCATGACAAGCCCCGCTGCCAGACGGGCGGTTTGACCCGACACATCACGCGGCGGGCACAACTCCGCGATGTCCACCACACCACAGTGCGCGACGCGGCCCAAAAACGAAAGGACCGGGCCAAGGTCGGCCAGTGTAGCCCCGAAGGGCGTCGCAGCACTTGTGCCAGGCGCGAGGTCGCTTGAGAAGACATCGAGGTCGAGAGAAAGGTGGAGACGGCCCGCCTCACGGCTCCAACCAAGGGTGCGACAATCGTCGAGGTGGTCGAGCACGTGGTTGAGGGGCGACGCTTCGTAGCCATCTTGCACACGGCGCCACACCCGCATGAGCGACAGATACTCAATGGTTGGGACGCGTTTTTCCATGGCGTATTCATAAAGAGTATGGGGGTTGCGTTCCCGCTGTATGCCCAACTCAAGCAGAGCCCGCCCTCCCGACACCCTTTCAGGAAAAGCCTCGAGGATGCGCGAAAAAGGAGTGCCACTGTTCAGTGCCCCGGGCTCTGCGGCACGCAGGTCGAAATGGGCATCGAGGTTGATGATGGGCAACAGTCCCGTCGTCGCTTCGGCATGCCCCTTGTAACTTCCGTACGAAAAGTCATGCCCGCCGCCAATGACGTGAACTCGCTTCGCACCCAGAATAAGAAGTGTTTTGACTTCCGTTGCAATCCGCTCGTGAGTTTCCTCGAGAGAAGGGGCCAGGCGGATGTCACCCGCGTCCACCACGCGCTCTCCGACCCAAACCGTTTTTGCGTCGGGACGCACTTCCAGCGAGGCATACGGCCGGTGCGTGCGTTCGCAAAACTCACGCAGTGGCGAATCGTACTGACGATAAAAGGCATCACGAAACGCAGCGGGTCCCTGCGCCGCCCCCGCATGCCCTTTGTTGTTTGCCACGCCGCGGTCGTCGGGAACTCCAAGCAAAACATACATGCCCGCAAGAGGAAGATTCGCCTGCGGGGACACCCCACCTTCGCCCTGGCGACGCAGGACGTCTTCGAGAGTTCGAACCGACGCCCCCAGCGTTCCCGCACGGGAACAGACATCTGAAGGAAGGCGGGTTTCCGTTCGGTTCGTCGTCATGCGTTGGGCACTCCCTCGGCCTTCACTTCACCTCAGATGAGGCGCAAATCCACTCGACAAGCGCTTTTCCATCGGCACTCGACGCGAATGCGTCGTCTCCAGGAGGCATCGGCTGTGAACGTTTCCCCGAGAGGTACTCGAATACGGCGCTTCTTTTGGCTTTGAAGTCTGCCGCGGTGAGCAGAGGTGTGGCGTTCACGCCAGGATGGCAACCTTTGCAATTCGCGTCGGTGATTGTCTTGATGTCCGAAGCGAAGGTCAACGCTGTGGTCGTCTTTTCGCATGTGGCGAAGGGATTGCTCTTGGCAACCACGGCCTCCAAGTAGGAGACGAGTGCCGCCTTTTCTTCTTCGAACAGAGGGTCGGCATAGCTTGGCGGCATCGGATTGGATGTGTTTTTCACGCGCGCAAGGCTTGCCGCAGCCCAGGTCGCCTGAAAGGTGGCCTCGCTTTCGGAAAATCCGCTTTTAAACGAAGCCACATTGGACGGAGCAAAGGGACGTTCTCCTTTTGCATGACAATTGTCGCAGCGCTTTTCAACAACCTCGCGGATGCCATTGTTCCACGTTGGAGAAGACGCATTGACGGCAATGGGCGCTGCCTCTTCGTCGCCGAGGTCATACGCTTCGCAACCAAAGAACGCGGATGCGCAAAAGAAAGCACAGAGAAACGCCAGTGGAAAACGAAAGGCTTCAGAAAGAGACAGGGGCATGGGAGCGGCTCCTCGCTTGAAACGCGCGCAAAATCAAAATGCGTACTGGTAGGAAGCAAGCAACCGAGGCATCACCAAGCGCTTGGGAACCCACAGTGCCGCCACTCCCAGCTGGAGTCCACTGGCATGCAGCCAGCCCGTTCCCGCCTGAGCAAACAGCGGCAAAGACGAATCGGCAAGAGAATCGCTCAGAGAAAACTTCGTCGAGTCTGAGGGAATCTCGAACACGCTCGTCGTTTTCTTTCCGCCCACAAGGACGTTGGACCAAAACCCAGACGCTGCGTGCACGAGCCCTGTCCCGCCAGAGGCGAGCGTGGTTTGCGCTCGAAATGAGTCTTTCGCGTTTTTTTCCGTAATGGCTCCCTGAATGCGTGCGTCCGAATATTGCGCACCCGTCACAACGTACATTTGCATGCTGCCCACCTGCCACCCTTGTTGGAGCGCCGCGCCTGCGGCCCACTGCGTGAGGCTCGCGTCGAGGCCCAACACCTTTTCAGCCCCCGCAGGAAGGTAACCCGCCCACACCTGAACACCTGACGAGGCAGCGCCTGGCAGCACTCCTTGCAAACGAATGTTTCCTTGCAGGGTGGGCACGGCGTGGACAGGCGACGCGGGCACTTCTTCTTTTTTCGCACCTACGCGCGCATTCACTTTAGGAAGAAACGAAACACCCGCCCGTGCCTCAACCGAAACGGAACGCTGCACGGGTTCACCGAAAGGAACGCCGTCGAGAAGCGTGGCGCTGACGTTTTGCAGTCGCTCCGCTTGTTCTTCCCAGGTGACCGACGCATGCGCCGGCGAGAAAAGAAAACAGCAGAAAGCGACAAAATGGGTTTGGCAACGAAGGAGTGCTTGCACAGAAAGTCCTCGGGCGGGAGCTCGGACATCCGAGCATTCACGCACGCGTTCTCGCATTCCCTTCCCAAGAGCGCAAGTTCACTCTCGGTCGTCGTTCACCTTAATGAGGGCTCGTTTTCCGAGCTGATGTTCCAAAAACGTGACAACACGATCTCTCAGAACAGGATCTTCGTCGAGCACCATGGAAATGAGAAGGAGGTCGTTCGTGGTGCGGATTTTGTAACCGCCCACCTTCTCTTTTTTCTCTGTCTTCTTTTCGTCGCGCGCGTTTGGCATGACTCCGCCCCCCGGTGTTGATTGAGGCATCGGCAAAATCTCGGAGAACCATGAGGGAACGTGAGGATGAAACGCCCCTGGGCCAAAGCATTTGAGACAAAGTCTCGGGCGACGGGGCGATCAGTAAATGCTCAAGAACTCTTGTTTTTATTAGATTTTTTTAAAAATTCACTGCGCGCCGAATGTCTTCCACAAGGTCGTCTGAGTCTTCGATGCCCACCGAAAAACGAATGAGATCATGCGTAATGCCAATTTTCACGCGGTGATCGGGAGGCACACTGGCATGGGTCATGGTTTCTGGGTGGTTCACAAGAGACTCAACCCCACCCAGACTTTCTGCGAGAGCAAACACCCTCAGGCGGGAAAAGAACGTCTTCACGTCGTCGAAGGAGCCGTCGAGACGCATGCTCACCATGCCGGCATAGCCCGACATTTGGCGGCGAGCGACGTCGTGCTGCGGGTGCGTCGCAAGTCCAGGGAACAAGACCTCCTTAACGCGCTTCATGCCCACCAAAGCCTCGGCAACTTTCAGCGCATTTTCATGGTGCTTGCGCATTCGGAGGGCCAGCGTTTTGACGCTTCGCAAAAGAAGGAAACACTCATGAGGCGCGTTCACAGCTCCTCCCGCGAATTGCACGAACCGAAGCTGTTCGGCGAGGTTCGCATTGCTCGTCATCAACACGCCACCAATGAGGTCGGAATGGCCCCCTAGATATTTGGTGGAGCTGTGCATCACCACGTCGGCACCCAGACTCAAAGGAGACTGAAAAATGGGCGAAGCAAAAGTGTTGTCGACAACGGAAAGTGCGCCGGCCTTCCTGGCGATGTCACACACGGCGGCGATGTCGACGATGTGCAACAGAGGATTGGTTGGCGTCTCGACCCACACAAGCCGCGTTTCTTTGCGCAAGGCTCGGGCCACGTTTGCAGGGTCACGCATGTCAACGAATTCGAACGACAACCCGTACTTCGCATAAAGCCGACGAAACAGACGCCCCGTTCCACCATAAACATCGTCGCAAACAATGACGTGCGCTCCGGGCTCGAGCGTTTGCACAACAGCCTGCACAGCCGCAAGCCCCGAGGCGAACGAAATGGCGTGGGACGCTCCTTCCAGGGCAGCGAGCGAAGCCTCAAGTGCAGTTCGCGTGGGGTTGCCACCGCGCGAATAGTCGTACCCCTTGTGTTCTCCAGGGCCCTGTTGAACGTAAGTGGACGTCTGAAAGATGGGCGTCATGATGGCGCCCGTCACGGGTTCCGGTTCGACGCCGGCATGCACGCAAAGGGTATCGAATCGAGGCTTCTGGGAATCGTTCATGTCGTGTTTTCGCTTTTTTTTGGCGGTGCGTTTCAAAAAACGGGCAATGATCTTCCAATAAGGAGGGTTTCTCATAAGAACAAGCCCTCCTTCAAGACCCCCCGAAAAGACAATGAGAAAGGACAGGCCCGCTTCATAAAGGGAAACATGCCACCGCAGCGACGCGAAGGTGGTTCATGACTTTTTCTGCGCCACGAACGCGGACTTAACGCCCGCCAAAGTCGTCCTTTTGGTTGGAGTTGATTCGCTCCGCTTCCGTTCGTCCTCTGAAACGGCGGCGTTTAGGCAGGTCGAATTCTACCTTCTCGCCTCGACGTGGATTCGAATCGATGACGGCGACCTTGCCTCGTGCCTCGGTATTTTCGCGAATGATGGTCTCATCGTAAGCGGCGTCCATCAAGGTGTAAAGACTCTCGATACGCGCGGTCGTCATCGATTCGAGCGGCAGTGCGACAGCACTGTCGTGGACGGAAGCCGAGGTCAACACGCAAGCAACAGGAACCGCACCTTCGGCGGTGTCGATGCGCAGCTTGTAGCCGATCCAGCCGGTCGAGATTCCTTTGGCGTTCGTCTTGAAGCCGTGATCGCAGTGCTTAGGAAGGTCGGCAATCTGCTCGGAAAGGCTCATCGTTCTTTGGCGCTCCAAACGCGTCAGCTCGGGGACCGGGCGGACTTCACCTTTCTTTGACCTTCCGCGTTTCTTGAGCGCCAAGGTGGTCTTCGAGTTTGATCTCACGAGTCCCGAGTTCATGCCATCTCGGTGCGGTAATCCGCGCTGAGATGGCATGAACTCGGGACTCGTGAGATCCTGAGGAGTTCGGCTTTCAGGAACAGTGGGATTTCTTCCTCGACGTAATGCGGCAACCACGCGGTAAGCGCCTCGCGCATCTTCTTCGAGTTCATGCGAGTCATTTGATGCCACAGCTTGACGAGCCAAGCCTTGGTGCCAGGCGAATAACGCGCCCTCCCGACCTTCTTTCTACCCTTCTGGAGATTTGCGGGATCCTCATGCGCGAGCAGTCGAATGGCAGACTTGCGCTCAATATCAAGCTGGCGGACGACCTGGTCTAGGATCATCGATTTCTCAGCCTTCGAGGAGGCCTTGCGATAGTCAGGCACGACCAGTGTAAGGTAAGCTCTCTTGCCTTCGATGTCGGGCTTCACGGGGACCCCCGGGTCGCAAATGGTTGAGTGTGGTAACAAAGCCATCTCGCATCGAGGGTCCCTCCGCAAATCCTCTCCTAGTTCCGGCTGCTTGCTCCCCTCGGTAACACTTTCGGTGGCTAGACTCGCTCACTGCGAAGCTAACCCTCAATAAGGTCGACGCAATTTCAAAGCCGCTCAAGCTTTGCTGTGGTCTTGCGGCGATTTTGTCCCGTGAGGCTTGCAGCGAAAACGTCTCGTTCGGGTTTCGGCAAGTTCTCGACGTTCTCAAGGTTTCTGCATTGCGCCAGCCCCCTCGGGGGCGTTGGCGCGAGGGGGGATGCCCCGCCCTCACATAGGGCGGGTGCTTGTTCATTAGGCGGAATTCCGGGTTCTGAAGGGCTTCTTGAGAGGCTTTAGCGTTACTTCCTCTCCTAGGCAGGTCACGCATGTTT
>JADCJN010000275.1 GCA_020247005.1 Silvanigrellales bacterium | reverse complement strand
TTAGCCTCATTGACTTATTTTTGACGTGCTTGGTCGCCGCCACAAATACTTCAATGGGGTCTTTTTCGTCTAGACGACTTCCTGGATGCCTCACGCAATGGGTGCAACACAAAAGTTGCCCTTTTTCCTGATCAGAACGATCGCTTGCGCGGAATATACTGAAGGGTCATCGAAGATTCACTATCAGAACGATCGCTTGCGCGGAAACTACTGAAGGGTCATCGAGGATTCACTTTTGAAGACATCGAGGGCAACGCTGTCTTCGACAAGAGCGCACGCGTGGCCTCAACGTCGAGTTTGGGAGCCAGTGACAGGGCATTTGCAAGGGCGGCCGACACCAAGGGAGTTGCAAAACTCGTCCCCGAAAGGGGCACGCCAGGCACAGCCGATTCCCCTGTTCTCGACATGAGATTTGCTCCCGGTGCCAAAATTGCGAGGTCGGGCGGATGCTCGGAAAAATGCGATTCGAGTCCATTGCGATCGTGCGAGCCTACCAGGAGAACATCCGGTTCTCGGGCTGGCTCCCAAGCGTCTTCATTTGCGAAGCGATATTCTGAGCTGACACCATGAGCATTTCCTGAACCCATGACGAGTATTCCGCCACGGGCCGCAAACGCTTTTTCTGCGGCAACATTCAAGTGCCCCCCCGATCGGTTCGCGATTTTTACACCGTCGCACTGTGGATTCTTCCAAAATGCGAGGAATCCGACGCATCTCAGATGAGCCGCCTTTCGGCCTGCGGTGGCTTCAAACAGAATCTCGGCCACCTGCGTGCCATGCGCACTCGAATCGTCTCCATCGCCACTCTCAATGTTTTCAAAGGTGATCTGTTTTTCAATCAGAGAGCGATCGGACGAAAACCGCCCAATCTTGGAAGAAAACAACATGTCGACAATTCCCAACTCGACGGGAGTGGCGAGGACCTCCCTTTGAGTCGAAAGAAACGCCTTGGCGAGGTCGGCACCCGAGGACTTCAAATGCCAGTCCTCTTCCGTTTCCTTTTCAAGGCAATGCGGCTGCTTGACCAGCGAAGCCCCGATCTCTTCGACCCGCGCGTGGTGAGCTTGGAAAGGCAACCGGGGCAGGGGCGCACGCGTTTCTTTCCGCTGAAGAGTGCGGGTCGGACTCGGAGAGGACGCCCCCTCCCCCTTCTCTCCACTTTCGTGTCGCCTTCCAACTGACGAGCATGAAACGAATACGACTGCAGCAATCAGAGCGATGGGAGTGAGGCGATTGCCGGATTTGGAAATCACGAGTGCCTCACTCCGCTCGTCTGGGCTTTGTCCTCGAACACGCTCGCATGCGAGCGTCCAGGGAGTAGCCTTCGTTTAAAGGACCATAAGACTGAGGACGAAGTCGCGATTCCAGCGCATGGTGAGGCAGGCTTCCCCACCTTGGGCCTTCTCGCAGCGCTCAACGAGCTCTTTCGAAAAGGGACCAAACACCGACACGCTGCCCGTGGCGTCGTTCTGGGCGCAGTAACCCGACTGATTGTCGAACGTCGTGCCTGGCAAGCAAACAGCGGTGCCACGGAACTTCAGGTAGGTCGCCTCGTTCCAGTTTGGTTCATAGCAGTCACTGTGGAAGGCCATGAGGCACGCATTCAGGAGCTCGTCGCTCATGGGGCCGAGGACCTTCGAGCCTTGCGCACAGTAGGTGGCGCTCGTGGAACCCGGTACCGTACGCGCGTCCCAACCCGCGGGGCAGAAGCTGCCGAGACGATCGGGAGGAAGCGGCGTTCGGGTGGGCAGAGGAAGGACGGTGACCACGGGCTGGGGCGTCACGACCGCCGTTGGCACAGGCTGGGGCGTCACCACGGCCGTTGGCACAGGCTGAGGCGTCACCACCGCCGTTGGCACAGGCTGGGGCGTCACCACCGCCGTTGGCACAGGCTGGGGCGTTGGAACGGGCGCACCTCCTCCGAGGGAAGCCTTATGGAGGTCGCCGAGCTTTGAGAAGTAGCCACGGAAGGTGGGCTGGCCCTGCGACCACAGGAAGTCAGGACGCTCGTCGGTAAGCCATTCACCACCCAAGATTTCACCCGAAACGGAGAGCTCGAGACGGTACTGGTAGTTTTTCTCTGCGAGTGCCTGCCCGTTGCCCAGCGCCCTCCACTCAGGAGAAATTTCGACGCCATAGACCATTCGTGTTTTGACCACGACCTCTTTCACAGTTCCCGGCGCCGCGCCGGGCGAAGGCGGCTGCTCGCGCTGCACGACGGAGTCGTAGGCGTAAATAGGCTGGTTCCACACCTGGAGGTCCCGCGTCACATCGGCCACGAACGGCTGGTTCTTCGAGACCAGGTTCGCAAGCACGATGTGGAAAGCACCCGCATTCACATCGCGGCATTCGATACGGCGGGCTGCGTCGGGCGAGGTCGACAGATCGACGTTGCAGCGCGAGGCCAGAAAGCGCGTGGGAACGTCACGGGCAATTTGCCCCTGGTAGTAAGACAGAAGTGCCTTCACGTCGGACGAACCAAAGGGAACAGCGATGCCGTCAGCATTGTTGACCGAAACAGGAAGCGGCTCTTCAAACAGCTGCGCAGCAGGGGCCCAGCCGTGGCAGATCCCTTCCCAGTCTTCATTGTCGGGCGATGTGCGGGCACGCTCCGACTTGACAGTCGGGTAGTCGTAACGGCCCATGAGCACGTCGTACTTCTCGGCTGGCGACAACGCAGCCAAAGCATCGCGGCTCATGTTCTTGAGCTCAGAAAGCGAAGGCGAGGTGTAACGGAATGGCTGAGGATCGACCGGGTTCCAACGTGCTGCGATGCCGCCCTTGTTCGAAGGCCAGTAGGAGTCTGACCAAGGCTTGGTCTTCATACGAGCCGACAGGGGGAGTTTTGAGAGGGTGCGCTCAAGGCCCACACCCACGTTCATCAGGTCTGGCTCGTTGGCGGAGTTCCAGCGTTCGAGAACGCGTGAGTTTGTTTCGTTCGCTTTGCCACACGAATGCGCGGCGACAGCCAGGGCGGAAAGCAGGACGGCAGGCAGTATCTTCTTCACAAAATTCTTCCTCGGGGGGGTTCTCATCACATCACCTCGGCCCAAACCTTCGGGCGGAGCGCTACGGTACGGGTCCGGCGATGGGGTCGTCAATTGGAATTGCCGAATGGGCGGGTGACATTGGAACCCTTCAGGAGCACAGAGAGAATTCCTGAAGTGTTGAAAAAGAAGGTGGGCTTCACTTGCTGCCGGCAGTTCCAACGGGCAGGCAACGGGACTTTTCCTCACCTTTTGCGAGGCGATTTCCACTCGCCCATGTCTTCGAGAAGGATGTCGAGAGCCCGCACGCTCAAGCCAATTTCCCGCATGGACAGGAACAGAGACAGCGTCATGAGCGTGAGAGCCGCACCAAAAAGCCACGTGGCTTCCGCCTGGCGTCCTAGAAACATCAGGAGCATTGAAATGACACTTGCGAGCATGCTCGCAACGCTTGCCGCCTGCATGCTGCGGATGATGCGCACCCGCAGACGCAACGAGGCGATTTGTCGGGTAATGACGTCCGACGGTTCGCGGCAATGACGGTCGTGCAGGGAGCGAATGAGGTTCGAAACGGCAATGTAGCGATTTGTATAAGCGAGCATCAGTAGGGACACGGCCGGGAACAACAGTGCGGGCGTTTGAAGGTCTACAGGTCGGTCAATCATGGGAAGCGTCTCCAGGGGGATACTTTCATGGCAGCAAGCTGAGCCGAAAGTAGCACGAGCAGGCCACTTTTCTCCTTGAGCCGGCTAGCCGACAAATGTAGTACGTTCGAATTCAAGTTTTTGGAGGTGAAAGATGTTTCGTTCCGTGGCTCTCGCGCTTGCCGTTTGCACCCTGGCTGCCGGCCCATCCCTTGCCTACGCGGATGTTCTGGAATGGGATGTCGACGCTGTCGAATCTCAAGGCGTGGGGTGCCGCTTCAAAGACACGGCCGCTGGACCCGCAGATGCTTTTCTAATAGCCAATGGCACTGAAATTACGGCAATATTTACAACGCTCGGTTCGACGTTTCGAAACAACCGTCGCACGGGCCAGCAGCAAAGTGGTTGTCGATACCGCATTCCAGCCGTACTTGAAGAAGGCTCGTTTCTTTCGGGAATCGACCAGACAGTGACCTACGGACTTGTGAAAACAGCCGGGGTTGGGGTTCGTATTGTTGGCACCACGAACTTTGCAAGGCGCCTCCCCAACGGACGTTCAATGCCCGCCGACCTCATGAAAAACCTTGCCTTTGCGGAGGTTGTTTTTCCTGTCGACACCGTTTTGAATCTGCCGCTTGCAAACTTAACGCCTCAACCCGTCCGCGTTCGCCGTGGCCAAGCGGGCGACAACGGCTACTCGCGCTTTTGCGCGCGCAACCGAAGACGCGCCATCGACTCTGTTGCCGGTCTGCAAATTAGCCTCGACAAGCGAACTCCAGACGCCCAGGTTTCCGTCTCTATCGACGGCCTCGACGTCCGTTACATGGTCGGCGTTACTTTGGAATCTTGTCGTTAACGTCTTCTTCCTCGTCAGAGCCCAACGTACGGCGGATGAGGAACTTCACAGCCCGGTTGCGATTCGCTCTTCCCAAGAGGGTTTTGACGTCGTCGTAAAGAGAAGGATCGTTGACAAGGGCGCCCAGGGTACCTTGACCCGAGTCCACTTTAGCCACTACGCTTCGCGCCAGCACCGACGTTTGCCGAAGATTTTCCGCCGTTGCTTTCAACGACACGGATGCCGCCGCAAGGTCATCGATGGCGGCCGCTATTTTTCGTCCTGACTCCTTGTTGCTCACAACGCCAATGGCACTTCCCGGGGTGCCGAGCTCCGCAAGCGTTCGCGCCACCTGAGCCGACGACACCGCGATGTTCGCAGAAATTTCGCCGAGCACGGCAGGGTCGGGCAGCCCCTCGGCGAATGTCCTGACACGGGCGGTGACGTCGTTCACGTTGTCGACAATGTCTCCAGATTGGGCGACGACGTTCGCCAGTTCATTTCCTTCTTTACTTGCCACCAAGGATCCCGGCGCGAGAAGCGCGCTTCCTTGCGGCCCTGGGACGAGCGCAACGAACTTGTCGCCGAGCACCCCCTGGGTTTCCAAACTCACACGCGAGCCTTCACGAAGAAGTGCGTCGTAAGGCATGTAGACGATGAGGTCAGCCCGAACACGAGGCCCAGCGGAAGCCGTTGACTGAGCTGTTTCACCAGGTGGACTCCCGGGGTTGTCGAGCCCATCGACATCGATTTTCACGGCTTCCACCACACCGATATCAACGCCTCCCACTTTGAGGGGTGCCCCCACGTTCAAGCCCGTCGCATTGGCAAAAGTTGTGACGTAGGCGGATTTCTTTTGAAGAAAACGAAGATCATTTCCCATTGAAAGCGTCACAATCATGAGCACCACAAACGCGACGACAACGAATCCTCCAACCATGGCCTTCGTTCGGCGCGATGCTTGTTTCATGACTTCGATTCCCCTTCAAGGTAGTCGCGAATAAGAGGTGGCGGTGCGCTTTTGATCACTTCAATGGGCTCGATTTCGGCCACGCGTCCGTCGTGCAGAAACGCAATACGATCGGCGGCGCGCAGGGCGCAGTCGATGTCGTGCGTGACTAAAATCGAGGTTTTACCGGCTTCGGCTAAAGTTCTAATGATCTCCGAAATTCTGCGGCTGTTCGTTGGGTCGAGGCCTGCCGTGGGTTCGTCGTACAAAACCACCGCCGGATCGAGCATCAGTGAGCGGGCCAAGCCCACACGCTTAATCATCCCCCCACTCAATGACGCGGGAAAAAGCGCTTCAGTTCCAGGCAAGCCCACGCGCGAAAGCGCATCCTCAATGCGCGCACGGATTTCGGAATCGTCGGTGTTTCCTTGTTCGCGCAAAGGGTAGGCAAGATTTTCGGCTACCGTGAGGCTATCAAAAAGCGCTCCCCCTTGAAACACGTAGGCAATGCGTCGACGAACTTCAACCAGCGCAAGCTCATCGAGCCCAAAAAGCTCCTTGCCTTCGAACATGCACTCGCCCGCCTGAGGAGACTCCAGTCCGATAAGGGAACGCAAAAAGACGCTCTTTCCAGACCCGCTGCCACCAAGAAGAACCAAAACCTCTCCTTCAATGACATCAAGTGAAAGTTTGTTGTGGACGACTTTCTTCCCAAACCGGGTGTCGAGCCCTTTGACCGAGAGAACGACGTCACGCACACCCATTGTGTTACCATCCAAACAGGAAACTGAGTTTCGTGAAGAGCACATCACCTACCATAATAACAATGCTACCGAGCACGACCGCTTGCGTTGTCGAAAATCCAATGCCCGCCGTACCGTCTTTCGTGCGAAGCCCATTGAAGCATCCCAGAAACCCTATGAACATGCCGAAAGCCACGGTTTTCCCGGTGCCCACGCAAATGTCGGCAAGGGAAATCGCGGAGTAAGCTTTCTCGAGGTAGAGCGAGGACGAGATGCCGAGCGCCGAAGTCGACACAACCATGCCACCCACAATTCCGAGGATGTCGGCAAGGAGTGTGAGGAGTGGCGCTCCCAGTGTGAGAGCAACGACCCGTGGAAGCACGAGTTTTCGCACTGGGTCGGAACCCAGGGCACGCAATGCGTCCACCTGCTGGCTCACCTTCATGCCCCCAAGTTCGGCTGCCACCCCCGCACCCGCACGTCCAGCCAACATTAAGCACGTGAAAACGGGCCCAAGCACGCGCACAATGGAAATACTAACGATGGTGGGAACATAAAGTTTCCCCCCGAACCGTTCCATGCCGTACCCAAACTGGAGTGCCATGACAGCCCCCGTTGAAGTGGCTGTCACAAAAACGAGAGGCGCTGATCGAATGACCAAGACGTGAAACTGCTCCACGCAAAGAGAAAAAGGAAACGGTCCACGCAACACTGCCATGAATGTGGCACCCACTAAGGAAACAAAGTCGGAAACTCGCTCGAAAAGCGCGATTACGCTTTCTCCGAGATTCTCAAAGCGTCTCAAAGATCGCATGGCTCGGATTTTCATTTTTTTATCGTCTCTCCTTCACGAAAAGACGCCACAAATTTTTCGTAGAAGGGCGCATGTGCGGCAAAATTCTCTTCGTTTGCAACGTAAAGAAAATCGTAGATGCAGCGCCGACCGCGCACCACTGTCAGGAACAAGCGAAAGGGAACACCATCGACCGCACCCACGGCCTCGCATTTCAGCGCAGGAAGACCATCCACCAGAAGAGTCTGTTCGCGCACAATTTTCGAGACGCCCGCACCTGCAAGCGCCGTTTCACGCAAATCCTCAAGAGAAACATCCTGATATTGCTGGCAAACCGAATTCACTCCGAGAATGGCACCATCGACCTCACTGCGGTATGCGGCATCCGAAGCGCCTGGATCAACGGGTTTCCACAGGGCACCTGGCTTTGCCAGAGTGTAGGCCTCACTTTTGGAGTCTTCAGGAGACGCCCCAAAAGAAAGGCACCCCGAAAGGACGAGGAATGATGCCGGCCACAGAAACAAAAGGCCGTGGCATTCTGATACGCGTGCCACACCCTCTCTCGCGCACGAGGCGTTCGTCTTCCCCGAGCACTTAGAGACTCTGTTGATCACGCGATTTCCTCCTCTTTGACAACCGTCATATCACTCTTTGCTTTTTATTACCGACTTTTCTCTCGTTCATAAGGCCGGTGTTTGTCGCCATCCCTGCCCCCGGTTCACTCCAAAGCCTTCTTTGACAACTTCCTGACAAACTCTCGACAAGAGCCTGACAACTCCTTTTTCCGCCTGTGGGACACAGAGAACGACGTGGATATTGACTCCACGCGAACCCCCAAAAGGAGACAGTCACATGCGCATCCCAAACACTTCGCCTCGTATCGCAACTTCCGTAGCAACACTGTATGCCGCGTTCGCCCCTGTGCTCATCTTGGCGTCCATGGGCTTTACGTTCGCTCCCATGGCAGCCCAGGCTCACCAGCGCGACAGCATTTACACCCACATTGAACTCGACGACCCCGAAACCCACGTGCGCGAAGGCAATTGCCTCAACCTCGAATACATGCTCGACGAGGCCGGCTACCGAAAGGACCTTTGCGGCACCGTGGGAGGCGTTTCGTTGTTCGTACGGTCAGGCGATGCCCGTGACTGGATCTCTTTTCAGCGTGTCGATTCTCCGGAACATGAAGTCTATCTGCCAGATGTCCATGCGGGTGCCTTCACCTTCCTTCCCGCAAAAGTCGTGGAGTGGCGAGGAACCAAAACACCTGGGAAATTCGTTCCCGACGCCCTGATTGTTCGCTCGCGAAGCGAGACTTGGTCTCCTGAGCTCACATTTGTTTCGGAGCGTTTGTCCGTTGTTCGCATTGAAACCAACCGCGTCTGCCTCATTGGCAGCATCGACACGCTCAAGGTTCGCGACGCAAACGTGCAAGCACGCGCCCTGGCCGACTCCAACTTGAGCTGCGAGTGAGGTAGGCTGGAGGAATGCACATTCCTTCTTCACGCCACATTCCTGCCCTCGGCGTTTTTGCCGCCGCACTGTTGCTTGCCAGCGTTGCAGCAGGACCCTTGCGCTCGTTTTTCGCTCCTGAAGCCTTCGAAGGAAGCGATGTCCGCGAGGAAGCGGCACGAGCGCGCAGGGCTTTTGTCGACTCCACGGAAGCCTGGGACGTTGTGGAACACAAAGGCCTCCACCGCGCACCTCTCCACTCCGACCTTCTCCGTGCGGATGCTCTTCTTCCCCGCTCAGGGGAAGCTCCGCTTCGCGATCTGCAATGGCTTTACGGAGCTGCACAGAGCTGTGCACTGGCCCATGGGCGCGCAGCCGACCTCCACCCCGCACTGAGAAAAGCTCTGCGTTGGCATCGTTTCCTTTGCGACACGGAGGCCGCACCCGATCTGGCCTTCTTCTCGGAGCCACCTCTCCTGCATCCGGGAGGGGGAACCTTTGCTGCCGCCGCCCTGCGCAGTCAAAAAGCCCCGTTCACCGATCTTAAGTGGCAGAGCGCACTCACACCCTGGCTCCATGTGCGCGAACGAGGCACCCTGGCGGCATCGCTGCCCCAACAGCATTTTTTATCGTGGTTTGGCGGCCTCTCGGAAGAAGAAAACAGAGCTTTTTTAGAGGGTGCTAAAACACTCGTCTCAAAAACCCATGTGGTTCTTGCCGTCGAAGACGCAAGTGGCACCACGACCCGCGTTTACACCCGTGAGGCCTGGGAAGATTTCTTCCAGGGTCGCACTCTTGTCCCTCGTGTTCACACTCGTCGAACTCAAACGAAAATTGCCCAAGAACGAGAACTTTCACCGGGGAACCAAGACACACCGGGCTCCGCATGTCTTTTGCAGGAAGACACGGTGTGTTGGACTTTGGGTGGCATGACATCGGAGCATCGGGCCGCACAGACTCTGCTTACGGGAAGTGCATTGTTCGGGTTCCTGGTCGCAGGTGGTTTCGCCCTCGTTTCGTTTCTGGAACGAGAACGCAGAAACGGCGAACAGATTTTCATGCTCAGAACCCTTTCGCACGAGCTTCGCACTCCACTCACAGCCATGACACTCGCTGCGGAAACACTCCGCGAGCGTTTTGATGCGCTCGATGAACGGGGACAACAGGACCTTCTCGTGATGCTCGCAGAAACGCAAAAGCTTGCGCGGGTGGTGCGGGGAAGCGGACAGGCCCTCCTGTCGGCAGCTCAGGGACGTTCGGGAATTCAATCTCTCGCGTGTGTGGTTGAAGTTGTCGAAGCGGCTCTCGAGCCTTTCGAGGCAAAAATTCACGCAGCTCTTCCCGAAGGCCCTGTGCCATTTTGCACCGATCCCTTCTGGCTCGGACTGTGCGTTTCCAATTTGGTTCGAAATGCAGTGATTCATGGAAAGCCACCCGTGCGAGCAACACTCGTTGTAAAGGACAGAATGTTGATTTTCTCCGTTGAAGACGCCGGAACTTTTGACGGACTCCCTGGCACACGCTTTGCGCCTTTTCGAAGGGGCTCCCAAAGCGCTGGCCTGGGCCTCGGACTTTCTCTTGTCGCACGCAAGGCAAGAGACCTCGGCGGCAAACTTGAAGTGCGCACTCGTCCGACAATTCTTACGTTCACACTGAGGAACCGAACATGAAGACGTGGGTTCCGAAAATCCTCTACGTAGAGGACGACGACGGTATTGCCAGCATGGTGACAACCCGCCTGACAGAGAACGGATTCCTTGTCACACGGTGCTCGACCTATGCATCCGCATTCTCTCAGAGCCTTGCCACATTCGATGTTGCACTCCTCGACTGGACGTTGCCCGACGGTCAGGGCCTTGATCTCTTGAAATCGTGGCGCGCCTCCGGAGCCTCGACTCCAATTCTTTTTTGTTCCGCCCGCACCGACGTCGTAGACATCGTCACTGCGCTGGAATGCGGTTCAAACGACTACGTGCAAAAGCCTTTTCACATGAGCGAGCTTCTTGCACGTCTTCGTCTGCAGGTACGCCAACAGAAAAAAAACGAAGAAAAAATCTCCAATGAGGCCAATTCTCACGTCATTCAGAGTCATGGACTCAGGCTCGATCTTGACGCCTGTCAGGCCTCGTTCGAGGGGGCGAACATCGAATTCACGCGGATGGAATTCAATCTCGCTCGCTTCTTTCTCGAAAATCCAGGAAAGGTTTTTTCTCGAGAGGAAATTTTGGACCGCGTGTGGGGAGAAAACAACTATGGCACCAACCGAACTGTAGACACGCACATCCTGCAGATCCGCAAGAAAACCCGTGCCGATATGATTGAAACGATTTGGGGATTCGGATACAGACTGCCTCCCGTTGTCGTTCCTGACTCTCCACTTGGAAGTTTGCCTTCGGCACTTCTTCTGTTTGTTCTTTCTCAGTTTTTTTTCTTTCAGAACTTTGCATTCGCAACTCCAAAATTCCATGGGATGTGGTTCCCACCCAACGCCTCTGGAAACTTCGACAGGCGCGTCGTTCATGCTCACAACCTTATTTTGCAAGGAAACAACGCGGGTTCCGCCGCCATTGTGGCTGAGGCCCTGAAAGACCCATCTCTGTCTTTGTCGTCACGCTTGAACTTGCGCGCACTTCTTGGTGTGCTTGCGCACAACGATGCACAGCCCCCTCGCAAATTTCCCGACGATTTCATTCGTATCAATGACGTCAACTGTCAGCCCGCCCTCCAGAGCTCCGAACTCGTTACACCTGACGCTTCCACATTGCACTGCGGCATTGTTGGACCCTGGCGTGTTTCGTCTGTGGCTGTCGCAGGAGAAATGCGGACACGAGACGTTAGACTCACGCACCTTTCCAGCGGCGCCTCCGTCACACTGACTCCCCCACCATCGCTCACAGACAGGGTCGGTGCCTATGAACCGGGCTCGACACTTCATTTCCGCATGGAAGACCTTGGTAACAAGGCACGGCGTTTGTCTGGAGTCATATTGAGGTTCAGCTCGGTATCACGGCTCGACGCTTCAGGGAGAAAGGAACAAGGGCTCGTGGCATTTCGACTTGCCGGCACACGGGTCTGCGCTTGGGCCGAGGTCGATGCCAACCGTGATGCAGACGGTTACCAGTCTCTTCTCAACCTCTTCGATGTTTTCGCACCCTCAAAAGGGTGCGAGACAACTTGGGTCGTCGACCGATGAAAGTCCGAATTTAGGAGTCTGCGCGGTACACCACTTCCTGAGGCCGTCACTTCCGACAAAGGCGGTCCAAGGAGGACACTATGACCATCCGAGGCATCCATTCCCCGCGTGAAGGCATCGCAAGTAAACTTGCAGACATCACGGCTCGTCAGAGGCTCATCAATTCATACGATGACTGGCTCCTTTCTGAGGTCGACGATGACGATGTTCGCATTGACCTTCAATCCATGGCCCAGGAAGACGAAAGAAACCTGAAACTTCTTGAAACCATTTCACTGGCTCATGGCGTGCGCGTGGAACCGCAGAAAGCAACACTCGGTCACATTGATCTCGCCCGCGGCATCCTTGATGGAAACGAATATTCGGTTCTGGAAAAAATCGCCGAGTACAGCCTTCTCAAACAGATGCAAGTGAGTTGCGGTCGACTTGTTCAATTGCTGATAGCATCCATGGACAAAGACATTCGGATGGCTGTTGGTCCTATTGCCGCACTCAACGGCGATAACGAAACTCACGTCAAAAAAGCGTCTACCATGATGGAAGCGATTGGCCGTTACGAAATCGCCGGAGAAACCGAGGAACGCGGCCTTTGGTCGCGTATGAAAGAGGCTTTCGCTTCAGCAACCATGCCTGTGGTGGGTGGTCTGGCTAAACCTGTCGATGACATGCCGCTGACGTCGGTACTGGTGGTCGACCACCGCAAAGTAAGTGCGCTCTTCAAGGAAATTCTGGCCACCGAGGACGTGCGCCTTGCACAGGAACGTTTCCACCAGCTCTATATCGACTTTCATGCCCATTCGCTTGCAGAAGAAAAGGTTCTCTACGAAACCCTTCGCTTTCGGGGAGGGTTCGCGGAAATCGATCATTCCTACGAGGAACACGAGGAGGCTAGGACTCTTTTCGACGACATTCGATCGGCATCGCCCGACTCCGCAAAATTCAAATCGATGGTTTCGAGGCTCGAGTCTCTGGTTTCACACCATGTGGACGAAGAAGAAGACCGACTTTTTCCCAAGATAAAGGAACGCTTTTCAGAGAATGAACTCATTGTTCTTTCTCGGCGATTCAAAGAAGAAAAAATGCAAGCGCAGGAATCACTCGCCTTGCGTTCTTCACGTCCGCGGAGGGACTCGTCTTCGAGCTTTATGGGTTCAGACCGCACCACACCGGGAACTTTTCCCCAGTAACCGCAAAAACAGCGAACGCATGAAGCGCTGTGAGCCAACGCTCATGGGCTTCCTGCAGGGCCCCTTGGTCGCCCCTGTTAAAGGCGCGAGACTCCACGCGCACCAGACAGTCGCGAGCAAGGGGGCCTCCTTCCAAAGTGACAGACATCTCGCCCTGTGCAACAGATCCACCCTCTGGTGCCAATCGAACCACGAGTTTGCGGCTGGGAATGCTTTCTTCAACACCCTGAAGTGACCAAGGCCACCACGACTCTCTGGCAACGGCGTCATTCAGAAGCGTCCAAGCGCGCTCTGTCGAGACAGGAATATTGAGAGAAACATTGAGGTCTGATTTAGGTTTCTCTCCAAAACGGCTTATTTCGGGGGGAAATCCGAGATCGAGCCAAAACTTTAAACACACGATGTTCGCTTTCCAAAAATGGGCAAGCGCCTCGTTCGCGTCTTGTTGAGAAAAGAGTGATCTTGCGCCGTACGGAACAGTGTGACGGACAATGAGACGCGTTCCGCCGAACTCCTCTGAGAGCGTCCAAGTGACCATGGTGTCGGTGCCATGCAATGGCCATTTCCAAAGAATATGGCGCCCAGGAGAAATTTCTCGGGCGGTGGCCCGCTCGAATGCACCTCTGAACTGTATGCCTCCCAGGGCAATGAGTTCTCCTCCGGGTTCCAAATACAGGCGGGTGTTGGTGTCGAACCACGCACTCAATTCTTCGTCCGAAGTGAGCGCGTGCCAAACACGTGCAAGAGGCTTATGGAAGAAACCATACCAAGCGAGATCGACTTCCACTTGCGACTCCAACTCCGGCCATGAGAGGCAAGCGCGCACGATGGATGAGCGCGGCCTAAGCAACAGCCAGAGCGACTCTCCCACACCTTGCCACACAGCATCAAGGCCACTGCGAAAACCGGACTCGAGCAGAACTCGAAAACGAAACAGCTCAGGGCCACCACGGTTCGCTTTCACAGCGCATGAGGCTCTGAAAATTTTTAAGATTTTCTGGGGTGAAGGGGGCTCTTCGGAGTGCACTGCTCCGCACGAGGCGTTCAACACGCTCCCAGGCTGCTTTGGTGTGCAAAGCCTCAAGAGCAGATTCTTCTACCACTCTGACCCGTTCTTCAAGCGCGAGAACTTCCTTGAACCGAGTGTGCGAGCGAAAAAGGCTTTGAGCCTTCGTCATCACCTCTGGTGACGGCAAAAGAGAAGCGCCATTGTGCGCCGAGAATGGACTCGCAAAAAAGGGCATTTTGCGAGCGAGTTCGTCTTGGATCTGCCAAAGTGCAGACTCAAGTGCAGAATGCGCGGCGTCGGCGACACGCTCCTGCTCTTCCAGGCGGCTGCCAGCCGTGCGAACACCGGACTCGAGAAAAGGAAGAAGCGGCGCTGAGCCTGGGTTCCGGAACCCCAGACGCTGTTGAATTTTCTGAAACACCGCCTTTTCGTACGAGTCGAATCCCTTTTCAAAAATCGCCAAGGGCCAACCACGCGCGCGCCGCTCTGCTTTCGGATTTCGTCCTATCACAACGTCGAGCCAGGCATCAGACGTTGACAAGGGAACATCAATGGATGCGAGCGTCGCAACCACCCAACCATGCGCCTCGCGACTCGAAATGCGCCCATCGTTGTCGAAGTCCGCATCCACGGGACGGCCTGCAAGGTCACTTCCGCGCAAAGCAGCAAAAAAAGACACGCTGTATTCATCGCGACGAGCCAAGTCGGGAGAACAGCCCGCAGACAGCCGTTCCGCTGTTTGCGCAAAGAAACCACATCTTCCGGGCCGAAAACGCCCACTCTTGGGATCCGCGCCCTCCCAAAGAACATGAGCGAACCCGCCTGAGTAACACTGGGGCATCACAATCTGATAGGCGCCTTGGTCGGGGAGCGGAGAAAGGAGGCGCGTGAATGAGCGAACATCAAGGGTTCCGTCCCAAAGCGCAATTTTATTCTGAGAAAATGGCGCGTGTCTTGGCCCCCCGGAAAGGCCGTGTCCGGTGAAGTAGAATCGCCCTTGGTGTCCCGTGCTGGCGCGCCGCACTTGCGCTTCCAAAGCCTGCACAACGCCCTCTCTTGTGGCTGCACTATCGAGCGCCTCTATTCGATTGTGCCGAAAGGCAAGACGCGCATCAATGGTGGGCCCTTGCACAAGACGCGCAAAAAGAAGGGCCTCCGCACTGATGTTCGCTTGAGCCTCGGCAACATCGAGCTGAGCTTTGTCGGATCCGGCTCCAAAAAGAAACACATGTTGAGCCGCTCGAGTTGCGGCGTTTATGGGAAGGGCTGCGAGATCTGCCTTGTAGTCCAAAATATTCTGCTCGAGGGCCACAGCCGACGAGGCGGGAGAGGACCCACCGCCCACCACAACCACATCCACCCGATCCGCATCGCTTTGGGGTGCTTGCCCGTGCGCTGTTCCTTTGTCACCCGGCGTGAGCAAGGAGCCCAAAAACACAATGACGAGCACAAAGGTCTGTTCTTGGGTTCGTGTCGCCACATGGTGCGAAAATCTCATTTCGTTCTTCTTTTCTCTGTTTTTACGAAGAGACGGATGCAGAGAGGTCTCGACGAGACTTTTGTGTGTCTTCCGAAAAACCACCCTGCCTCACACGCTCTTTAGTGCATTTATATATTTAATTTTATTAATAAAATTATAAAAATTAAATTTTATCTCAATTCAAAACTCAAAATAACGAAAACCCTGGAGTGGCCAAGACAGCCCACAATGAACAGCATCCATGAGAGGGAAACGTGTGATGATGCACTTGAAGCATTCGCTCCTGACTTTCGCCCTTGCCTTTTCACTTTCGGCCTGCGGCACCGACGACGTTCGCAACACGCTCGAGGGCTCTTCTCTGGGAGGCAAGGCTGACCAGAAAGCTGACGACACTCCCAGATTAAACGAAAGATCTGCCAAAGCGTTTGATTCCGATGCCGATTTCCAAGATTTCGAAAATGCCGAAATGAACGTTTACGGAACATCGGAAGAGTCTCGCTACTTTTCTTATAAGGCAGAATACGACCGCCTTTGGCAGAGTCTTGCGGTGCGTCCCGACAAAAGCGGCACTATCGATTGGTACCTGAGCACCATTGTAAAGAACAAAGACAGGTACATGAAGATCCAGGAGGCCACCGGCGTGCCTTGGTACTGGGTTGGCATCACGCACGGACTTGAGGCTGGCTTCAACTTCGGCGCCCACCTTCACAACGGCGACCCGCTTACCGCGCGCACGAAGCTCGTGCCGGCAGGCCGTCCACTGACAGGCACCGCACCATTCAGTTGGGAAGTTTCGGCCATCGACGCAATTACTCAGAAGGGCTACCAAACTTGGACGGACTGGCACCTTCCCAGCATGCTGGCCTACGCGTGGGAGCGTTACAACGGATTCGGATACCGCTCAAAAGGCATTGCTTCGCCGTATCTGTGGAGCATGAGCTATCACTACACACGCGGCAAGTACACGTACGATGGTTACTACGACCCCAGCGCCGTCAGCGCCCAAGCAGGCACGATGGCGCTGCTCAAGCGCGGCGTCGAACGAGGTTTTTTCACACTCTCTGAGGTGGAGGTTCCTGAAGTCGTAAAAGCCGACGACATGCCTACCCTCAAACGCTCGCTGACACTTGGAGTTCCTGCGGGACGTGATGTTCTTCTTCTTAAAATGCGTCTCAAATCGTATGGCCACTTTAGTGGACTTCTTAATGGCCAATTCGATGATGCAACCGTCTCTGCCGTGAAGAGCGCGCAAAAGGCACATGCTTTGACAGCCGACGGTGTTGTTGGACCACTCACCTGGAACAAGCTGTGGCCAAAGATGTCGGATGCGAGCTGGATGAAAGCATGGAAAAAAGGCGACCGCGTTGACCTTCGCGCCATGCAAGGAGACCGTTGCCTCTTCAAAATTGTTGCCAAAGAAGTGCCCGCACTAACGCCTTTTCTCGACGCCGGAACACTCGCAAAAACCATTTCGTTCGGGGGAGAGGCCGAGAAAGCGGTGATGCCAGGCGAGTGTCCTGAAATCCGAGAAACATATGATCTTGCGAAAGCGGTGATCACAGCACCTCCCGCCAACACCCCCGCTGCGGGGGGCACTCCAACAGGCGTGACATGGCACAAGCTCTACCGCGGCGACGGTGGTGAGTGGAACGTCAACTCCTTCAACGGAGGCAGCATCGTGACGTCTCTCAAAACCCGCTCGAAAGACGACTTGGTGAAGTACCTGAAGTTTCATGCCGGAGCTCACTCAATTGCCACCGCCACAAACGATGAAGTGCCGTTCCGCTGAAGAAGGGACACGACAGAGGTCCTTTTCATAACGGCAGACGAGAAGTCTTTCCGGAAGTGGAAACTAAACCCGAGAACGTTTGACCCTCGACACCAGGCCCCTCTGTAACCTCCTTGCACGATTCCCCGTGCAAGGAGGTTTCATCTTATGAAGTTGATTTTTGTGGGGCCTATGGCTTTATCTGCATTTGCTCTTGTGGGAGTGGGCATTGCCGCACTCGTGTCTTCGTTCGCACCGTCGGAAGCCTTTGCCACGAACTACACCTGCCAGGCAGACCTCGTGGTTCGCGGCGGCCAGGTCATCACCTCTTCTCTTGGCGACGGCTTTTCGCAACGACAGGCTTGCCAAAACGCTCTGAGCCAATGCCAAAGCGACCTCGACACTCTGCAGCAACAAGGGCAGTATCGCTCTGCCGCCTGTCGCATCAACAACGGCAATGGCAATGGCCCCATCACACCTGTCCCTGGACCCGGCCCGTTTCCTCCGAATCCCGGCAATTATTTTGAGATCTCTTGCTCCAGCTTCGACCACAACGTCAATTATTGCCATGTGGGTGCCTACGCCTACGACGTCCGCCTCGTGTCGCAATTCTCCAGCGCCGCGTGTCGCAAGAACCGCACTTTCGGACTTCAGGGTGAGTACCTTTGGGTGACAGAAGGCTGCCGCGGTTCGTTCGGAATCTTCAGCCGTTAATGCGTCGCATCCGACCGCGCGCTTCCGGTTCAATTTCATAAGCTGTTCTGGCAGCGAGCGGTCCTGTGTCGTCTTCTAAGTAACGTATGGCGATGGGCGCCCGCCCCTCACGGCGCGTCGTTTCGAAAAGCAAGGCCGCGCACATACGGCATGGCTTCAGGCTCACCGCTACCCAGGCATCACAAGGAGGCGGTGAGCCCATGCGAGCCCACCACGCATGAAGGAGGTTCACCTCCGCATGACGCATTCTGTTCACAGCGTTCGTGTTGCGCGCTTCAAGAAGAATGCGTCCATCTGCCGCCACCAGAAAGGCATGAACGTTTCGGTGGCGCGCATGCAGTGGACCACTGGATTGGAATTGTGCCATGCGCGCAACTAGAGCTTCTGCCGCATGAGATTCGTCCTGAAGAAATCCTTCGTGGCACACTGGCTCGTGCCAGAAAACTTCGCTCTGCGCGGGCAATGGAGGAAAACAGGGGTGATTCCGTACGGAAAACATTTCGGATGTCGGCGTGGCAACGCTCGGCGCTTCTTTCCAGCGTTTTGCCCCAACTTTGATGCCTGCAAGACAACGAGAAGTCGGCGGGTAGTCGAGCACAAGGGGCTTGCGAAGCGCAAAGTGCGCAGCCGTTCCAAAGTGCTCATAGAGGCCATATATAAGGGCGAGCGCAGGCGTAAAAAGTATTGATGTGACAGAAAGGCCTGACACGTCGCTTTGCGACAGCACGCTCTGGCTTTCGCACACATGAAGAACACCTTCATGAAAGACAGACGCTTTTGCCATTGGCAACTCAACGCCCTTGAAGGAAGCGCGCAGCGCGAGAGACAGAGAAAGGTTGCAGACCCGAATGCACCGCGTTCACAGTTCCATCGCCTTCTAGGTAGACGAGAGTGGGCGTGAAGGCCACATCAATGGCGTTTTCGAGCACTCCCGTGGGTTCAAACGCTACGGTGAAGGGGTATCTTTTTTCGGCCACATGGGCCGCCACAACCTCTCGCGTTTCGCCCATGTCGATAGCGAAAAACCTCGAGGAATCGATTTCGCCTTTCGCAACGCCTTCTGAAAATCGAGACAACTCAAGTTTGCAAGGACCGCACCACGTCGCCCAAAAAATGAGAACAACGCGCCCCAATCTCGCATCGGGCAAAATCACCTCGACGCCACGGAGCGTGGAAATGGTCACAAGAGGAAGACGTGTGCCTTCTTTCGCAAAATTCTGAACCGCCTTTGGAACGCGTTGCCACAGTGCGAAGGCAACGAGGCTCAGCAAAACGAGGTTCCACAGTGTTGCCATGCTTGGTCGGCCAAAACGAAAGAACTGAGATTTCAAGGATCGAAGCCCCAACGAAGGGAAACAAATGGGGACGTGAGTGTCTCACCCCCTCCAACACCTCCAAAGGTGACGGCTTGCGTAGCGTAACGGACACCCGCTTGGAGGTCCAAGGCACGACGTGTGATGTCGAAAGTTGCGCCCGCTTCCGCTGCCATCCCAAGGCCCACAGACACCGTTTGCTGCTGCGTTTCTTTCGTCTCGAAAGGGGACGTGACGCGTCCGTCCAAGAAAAAACCAGTGCCTCGAAAGAGGCTAAATGAGGTTCCCAGGCAACCCGCGTAGGTGCGTGAGTAGGTTTCCAATGCGCTATCGGGAAGCGTCGCGGCAATCTGCAAGGTGCCCGCGCCTGCACCCACGTAGCCCCAACCAAAATTGTATCCAAAAAGAAAAACGAGGTCTTTGGTGGCAATGCTCGTCTCGTTCAGAGCGAACGCTGTGGTGCCCATGCTCCCCCGCACGTCCACTAAAATGGTGTTTGCGCTCCCGCCCAAAACACGCAACCCATAAGTATAGGCAAGGCCTGTGTCGTTGCTGTTCACAAGTTTGCTCTTGTGGGTCACAAAGGCGGCACCACCCGACACACTCAGTGCCCGCTCCGCGTCACTGGATGCAGCCAAGGCAGGAGAGCTGCAGGCCGCCACGGTTGTGCAGGCAGCGCCTACGAAGCGCGCCGCCTGAGCAAAAATCGACAATGAAACGAAGCTGGTTCTCATGCCCAGGTGATCGGACGCTGCCCCTCACCGCTGAAGTTGTCAGCGTCATTCCTTTGGCATAGGGATGCGCCGCCTCAAGGGAGGAAACGCACTTCCACACGCCGATTGCGGGCATCAACTCCTGGGCTCACCCGAGGCAAAGTGGCTCCCAAGCCTTGCGGAAGGAATTCGACTTCGGCGTCCTGCAAACACGACTCGACCACATCTTTCGCCGCGAGGCCGCGCTCAACCGAAAGCGTCTCGTTCGAGCGTCCCTCGGGGTTCGCTCGAAAGGGAACGGCATCCGCGTGGCCAACGAGTGCGAGGCCACGGAAAGAAAACGGGGCATACCCTTTCTCGCAGGCCAACAGAGTTTGGGTTCCACACGAGGTAGAAACAGGCTTCACATGACAGCTCATTCCCCACGCCAAGGCGCGGGAAAAAGCCTCGAATTTCTTTCGGGTGTCTTCTCGAAGCTCTGCACTGCCGCGATCGAAATGCGCATCCGCACTGTTGAAAACGAGGCGCGTGCCGCCCTCGTCCAAAGTCACTGCAACACCTTCCTGACGGAGCCGACTGGCCACTTTTGCTACAAATTCAGGCAATGTGAGTGTCTTGAGCTGCTCAGCTGTCATTTTCACCTGTTCGCGGGCTGCCGCAAGAAGTCCTTTTTCCTTCACTTCGCGCGCTGGGGGCCAGGCCACCAAAACGAGCAGGCAACAGAGCAAAAAAAGCGCCAACAGACCTGCCTGCACACTTGCCACCAAAGGCAGCGCATGCTGACTTAAAATCCCACCTTCACCCTCAAGATTCCGCTGGTCTCGCCGGGCGCGTTGCCCGCGGCGCGTGGTGCGTGACATCGTCTCACCCCGCCTTGGGAAGTTTGTCGGAGCCGCGAGCCTTCTTGCTGGAACGATTGTTCAAACAGAGGTCGGTTTCTTCGACAAGCCGCGAAAGAGATGTGAGCGCCGGAATTACGGCCGCTTCCAACTCTGCGGAAGGAAACACGACACGCTTGCGGGCCGCACCCAATACTTTGCCGCGACGCTGGGCATGAACGGCGCTTTCTTCCAAAACCTGCCAGAAACCATCGCTTTGGTGCGAGGGTTCCCGTGCAATTTTCCAAACCTCACCAAGTTCATGCTCCAAAGAAAGCGCTTGGCGCTGGGCCCCAAGAACGGATCGACACAGCACGGCAATCTGGGCCTTCAATGCTGTAATACCTTTGACGAGCTGAGACGGCGTGCGCGAGCCACTCCAAAGGTTCTCGACGATGGCGGGCACCTCGTTGTCTCTCCAGAGGGTTTCGGCGCTGCGAGCGAGGCGCACGAAATTCTCACCAAGTGACGCTTCTGCAAGAGAGTCGTAAGTGGACGCCCGTTCCTTCAAGGTGCTCAACACCTCGTCGACACGAGCCAGGAGTTCAACCACCCGAGTGGCACGGGCATTCCACCACTCCGGAAGCTCTACGCCGTTGTCGACAGGAAGGGCAACGCTCTGGATGTCAGTCAGCAATCGGCGAAGCCTGTCCGACGTTTCGCCAAGATAGTCGAGTTGTGCTCGCACAGTGCCCAGACCACGCAAACCCGCTTGAAGGAGTTCGAGGCATCCCAGCATGACCTGCACGGTGGCGGGAATTTCGCTCAATGAGGAGTTCGGAGCCGTGGAGTTTTCCACGCTCGGCTCACTCTGCAAGACGCCGCCTGAAAAAGGCAAAACGCTGATGTCGGTTTCAGAATCGTGCGAGAACAGCTCCTCTGCCTCGATGCGACTGTTCTCACTCTCGAGGGCTCCTTCATCCTCAAGACGGTTGATGACAATAGAACCGTCCGACTGAGCGCTGTGTTGAGGTGCCGGGCTCTCAACAGCTCGCACAAGCTTTGCTAGCACCGTCGCATCTGCGAACTGAACGGCGTGAACGTCTTTCAAGCGCAGCGCGAGAGATTCGGGAAGAGAATTCAAGGAGTCGTGGAGATCGCGGCCACTCACATGAAGAGCCGCGCCAAAGTCTGTGGAAAGTTTTTCCAAAGCCTGGCGAAGGTCACGTCCATGTTCCTCGAAACCCACACGGAATCCGGCATTCGAACGCGCGCCGCCTTCAACAATGGCATCCGCCGTTTGGGCAAGCCCTTGAACAACTTTCAATTCAAGGCTGTGAACAGCGGTTTCAAGCGACCTCAGTGCAGAAAGCTGACTGCGCGCCACGCTGAGCGTTTCAATCGACGCACCATCCACCTTCACCGACTCCCGCACGGCATTCACCACAACCTCAGCCTGTTCCCGTGTGACTTTGGAAAGCGTGTCTGTTTGCAGCGCAAGAGCCGAAACGACTTGTTTTGTGCCTTCGAGGCCGATTCCCAGGAGTTTGTCGGAATGCGCTTGCGCGTCGATCGCCAATCCATGGATGGCTTGCAACAGGGCGCCCCCTTCGCCTTCTCGCTTGTCGAGACGTTGAAGAAGTTCCTGACCGAATTCCTTGACGCCCGTGCGGTCGGCGCGGAGCGTGTATGCGAGTTCGGCAAGAAAGTAGGGCTCCCCTCGGAAAGAAACAAAACTGCGGAGGTGATTGGCAAGAGCATCCACTCGGCGCTCCACGCGTTGCGTTTGCCAACGCTCCGTCGCTCTAAAGGCAATGGCACCCAGCAGACCAGCAGCGGAGGCAACAAAAGCGAGCCCACCAACCGAGAAAAGGGCGGCGAGCGCTTTCGCGGCGTCCGCAGGCGTTTCTTGTAAGAAAGGCGCAGCAGACAGAGCCCCCACGCCCACTGCGAACACCGCACCCAAGAGTCCCAGAACCGCCAAGGCGGGTGAAGTGAGGCGCGTCACCTTATGCATCTTTTCGAACGTCGACATCAGGTCGTGCTTCACCTTGTCGAGGGCTTCCGTCGAGCTTTCTGCAACGGGATGCCCGTCGTCATTGTAGCGAACGTGAATCTCGTCCAGAAACTCACTCCACACAGTGTGGAGCCCGCCGGCTGCGAGAGCCTCGTCGGCCACACTCTTGCGGTAATGAAGAAACGCGCTCTCGTTGCGCACTTGAAGCGTCCACTCGCATGTGGTTCGCAAAAACGCCTCCGCCCTGCGGAACGAGGCATTCAGACGGACAAGCGACATGGTGAGGAGCGCGACAAGCACAGCGCCATAAACCAAGGCGAAAAAAGGACTCACAAGAACGTCGAGCATGGTTCTCCCCCTAAGACATCGAGCCCCACGCACGAAGCGGCGCGCGGAGCGACGAGGAGTGTTTCGACAGGCACTTGTTCGATATTAGAAATATGTTAAGAAAAATAAAAAAATCTAAATATTTCTATTATTTGCTAAAAAGAATCTTATCGAGCGAGAAGCGCCCCCCGCCCGAAACGAACAAGGACAGGTACCCCACCATGTAAAGGAACGCGAGTTCGCGTCTTTGCCAGGGGTCGGCTCCATGCACCACAAAAAACGCGACTGCCATTGCGATGATCAAAGGCAAGGTGGAAAGACGGGTTTGGAAGCCCGCCGCCAAGGTTACGGCCGCGCCCACCTCGGCACCCACGACAAGAGCAAGGCTGGTGGCACTTCCCACACCCAGAGGGTCGGCAAACGACGCCTGCTTTTCGGCAAACCCAAGAAGTTTGGGGACCCCGTGTGCGAAGAGCATCGTGCCACCCAGCAAAAGACGCATCACCAACAGGCCCACATCAGTGAAAAGGGGGATTTCTTTCCCCAAAAGTCCGAACACGCCGCCTCGAGCCATGCAATCTCCTTTCCTTGTTTGAAAAATCTGTGACGAGCCTTCCCAAGTTGGCACGCAAATTTGACGCACTCAAAACTTCACAGACCCCACCCACTTTCCTATCCTTTCTACAGACCATCAAGGGAACACAAATGCTAAGGCTGGGGATTTCTCCGGGGCAGGGCCGCGGCGTTTTCGCGGCGCGCGACATCCGCTCTGGCGAAACACTGGAAGATGCCCCCGTCATCGTCGTACCGAAAGAAGACGTCCCGGCACTCAAACGAACCCTTCTCTTCCACTATTACTTCCTGTGGGGCGGACATTCTGGAGAGGTCGCGATATGCCTTGGGTTTGGGAGCATCTACAATCATTCCGAACGTCCTAACGTCGAATATGTGCGTCTCTTTGAACGCCACCTCATTCGGTTCCGAGCCTTACGCGACATTAAAGAAGGCGAAGAATTGTGCACCAACTATCACGGGGATCGGGCAGCGGACACACCGTTTCCTTTTGAAGACGGAAACGTGCGCACACCCTCTTCCTGTCGGAGTGGCGCGCCATGAAATCAGATGTCGTCGACGTACCTGACGTCGGTCACCTGAAATTCCTGAACACCGCCTGGCACCTCAATGGCTAACCAGTCGCCAATTTTGGCCTTCAAGAGTCCTCGGCCAATAGGCGATTTCCAGCTTATCTTGCGCGCCGCCGTGTCGATCTCGTCTTCTCCGACGAGAATAAACGTCTTCTTTCGACCGTCTTCGTACTCCACCATCACCGTCGCGCCAAAACGAACACAGTCGTTCAGCTGCTGCGAAGGCACAATGACTCGCGCAAGCTCTATGCGTTTCCCAAGAAAGCGCACGCGTCTGTCGATCTCGCGCAATCGCTTTTTGCCATATTGGTACTCCGCATTCTCTGACCTGTCGCCTTGCTTCACGGCCGCTTGAATTTCTTCAAGAATGCGCGGCCGTTCCTTTTTTACAAGGAAAGCGAGCTCGTCTAAGAGCTTCCGATATCCACCGGGAGTGACAAGATTCGTTTTCTCTCCCGACGTGTCGGACACGGGCGACGAAGACTCAGGATTCAACCTCGACGACCGAAGGGGCGGGGACGTTGGACACATTTTTCAGGGCTCCTTCAAACTCAAAATCGAGAGTTCCCGTCTCACCTTTGCACACGAGTCGACAACGCCCCCCTTTCGCGAGCCGCCCAAAAAGAATTTCCTTCACCAACGGAGAACGCACGTGCTTTTCCACATAACGTTCCAATGGGCGTGCGCCATATTCCCTCGATGTCCCTTTGTCGCAAAGGAGCTTCGCTGCATCTTCACCCCAGTCCAAATCGACCTTCTTGCGAGCCAAATCTGACTTCAATGCGAGCAACGCGCGCTCAACGATGCGGAGCATGACGTCGTCAGAAAGTCCATGGAACGACACAATGGCGTCGAGTCGGTTCAGAAACTCAGGAGCGAATTGTTGTTTTAATGCTGCACTGCCTTTTGAGGCGGCTTCCTCTTCCACGAAACCGATGTTGCGTGCCGCCATTTCGCGAGCACCCGCATTTGAGGTGAGAATGAGTACGACGTTCCGAAACGACGTCGTTTTGCCTGTCGCGTCGGTCAGCTGGCCTGCATCCATCACTTGCAAAAGCACGTTGAACACGTCTGGGTGCGCTTTTTCAATTTCATCGAGCAGCACCACACTGTGCGGAGACTTGCTCACGGCGTCGGTCAGCTGGCCGCCGTCGTCGTAACCCACATAACCGGGAGGCGCCCCCAGAAGACGGCTCACGGAATGTTTTTCCATGTACTCACTCATATCGAATCGCAGAAGAGGAATAGAGAGCATTTCAGCCAAGGCCTTGGCGAGTGCGGTTTTTCCGACACCCGTTGGTCCTGCAAAAAGGAAACAACCCACGGGCTTGGTGCGACTTCCCAATCCCGACCGAGAAAGGTGAATGGCTTCCACCACGGCTTCCACCGCGGACTCTTGTCCATACACGCGCTCCTTGAGTCGCGCTTCAAGTCCAGCGAGCACTTCTTTTTGCTCCGCGTTCACACTCTCGCGGGGCAGCTGCGCGAGGCTTGCAACAATGTCTTCAAGGTCACGTCGAGACACCCTGGCGCCTTCCACATTCGCATCAGCCCTTGCCGACTTCGAAGTGTACGTGCGTAAAGAAACCCGGCTCCCCGCCTCGTCGACGAGGTCAATCGCTTTGTCGGGCAAAAACCGACCATGAAGGTGCTTTACGGACAGTTCAATGGCGGCCCTTAGAATCGCGTTCGTGTAGCGCACACCATGGTGCTCTTCAAATTTCGGCCTTATCCCTTTCAAAATTTCATAGGTGTCGTCTTCGCTGGGTTCAAGAACCTCGATTTTTTGGAAGCGGCGAGAGAGAGCGCGATCTTTTTCAATGTGTTGTCGATACTCTTTAAAAGTCGTGGAACCCATGCAAGACAAACTTCCCTGGGCCAAAGCAGGCTTCAGAAGATTGGAGGCATCGAGACTCCCACCACCCGTGGCTCCCGCTCCTACGATGGTGTGGATTTCATCGATGAAAAGGACCGCCTTCTTGCGCTCCGACAATTCCTTCACAACGCCCTTAAGACGTTCCTCAAAGTCACCTCGGTAGCGCGAACCCGCCATCAGAGAACCGAGGTCGAGTGAAAAAACCTCGGCTTCGCGCATTTTGAAAGGCACTTTCCCTTCAGCAATACGGAGCGCAAGGCCATCGGCGATGGCTGTTTTACCCACGCCAGGATCGCCCACCAAAATGGGATTGTTCTTCGTCCTGCGGTTCAAAATTTCCAGAGCACGATGAATTTCTTTCTCGCGGCCAATAATCGGATCGATACGTCCGTCGCGCGCCTTGCGCGTCAGGTCGATTGCGAAACGCTCCAAAAACGACCCTTTTCCTTTCTCGTCTCCATCGCCCCCTGGTGAATCTTCGCCAGGCTTCTTTGCGGCACCTTCTCCTTTTCGGGGAAGCATTTCATGCGCGAAGTAGCTCATCACGGCCTGACGCGAAAGACCTTGCTTCACCAGAAAGTAATTCGCGTGGCAGTCTTCTTCTTCGAAGATCTCGACGATGGCCATGCCCGTTTCCGCTTTCTGCCTGCCAGCCGCACGGACTCTGAGAATGACCCGCTGCATCAATCGCTCGAGTGCCAGAGTGAGCACAGGGTTCACTTTTTCTTCGCGCGCAGACTCCCCAGGTTCTTCAAAAGCATCGCCCTCTGCAGGGGGCACGTGGTTCTGCAGAAAGTTCACGAGTTCGTCTCTCAGGGACTTCACCTGTCCGCCACACGCAACAACGATCTCTCTGACATCTTCGTCGTCGAGCAACGCGAGCAGGAGGTGTTCAATTGTCACATATTCATGACGCTCGGCACCGGCCATGGCAATGGCTTTTCTTAGGCAACGTTCAAAGCTCTCCGTCAGCATGGCCTTCCTCTCTCTCGCAAACACACTTGAGGGGATGTCCGTGTTCCTTCGCAAAGGCGTGCACTCGGGCGACCTTCGTTTCTGCGATAGACTTCGCATACACGCCGACCAAAGACCTCCCTTCCTTGTGGACTCGAAGCATAATGGTCAACGCTTGGCGTTCGTCTTTTGCGAAAAACTTCATAAGGACGAAGACGACGAAGTCCATTGGTGTGAAGTCGTCATTGAGCATAATCACGCGGTACAGGGAGGGCAGTCGCGTTTTTGTGCGGCTGTCGAGGAGCACACCGCCTTCATCGCGCGGATCTGCATTCTGGGGAGATCGTGGGGAGCCTGACACCGTTCACCTCGTGGACACGAGTTCCGTCACGACGCTTCTTTTACCACTTCCACGAGCGCTTCGGAAACCTTCGTCGTTTCGAAGAAGACGACTTCACCCGCCTCCATGTTCCGACGTATGGCGTACTCTTCAGGGAAAAAGAACTCGAAGGCGTACTTTTCTTGATCTGTCGCAAGCTTCGAACTCGCTTTCTCAAGCAATTTTGCGCGAACCTCCGCAAAATCGAGAGAATTTTCGACAAGGGCGGGGAGGCTGGAAGCCAAACACTCCGCTTCTGCAAGGCGATGCTCCAGCACTTGGCGAATAGAGTCGTAGCACTGCATGGCCACCAAACATCCTTCCACCTCGGTGTCAACGCCTGCCAGCACCTGTTGGCATTCTTGAAGCGAACTGTGCCAGTCTGAGGCGTCCTCTGCCGAAGACCCTTCGTTTGTAAACTTTGCCTTTCGGCGCGCCGTGGCCAGCTTTTCACTTGTCACGTCGTCTGCATTCAACGACTTTAGGAACGTGAGAATATTTTCGCGTTCCTGAAAGTGCACAATGCCCTGTGAAGACTCGAAACCGACCTGATCAAGTCTTCGCGTCAGATCCGAAAGGCTCTGCAAAGCAGTCACCATGCCTTGAACAGCACCGTAAACACCGCTCTTTAAAGAGTCGCGGTCGACGAAGGCCGTGACAAGGGCATGGCAGCAATTTCGAAACGGCTCTTGTGCTGCCTGAAGTGAAGACACACACGTGTGACCAAGGTCATTAAAACGCGACAGAAGCTCAAGAAGCTCCCGCCCTCGTGAGACCTGCTTGGCTCTGGGGTCCAGGGTCTTTGCGAAGGCCTCCACAGACGAAATCCGCTGGAAGACCCTTTGCAGAGTGTCTTCCAACAGACGCACGGCTGATGCAAGCACAAGACCGCTTGACTCAATGGTCATGCGCACAAAAAAAGAGTACTCGTACCAAAAAAGGGACTCTTGCGCGTTCGCGACTGCCCAGTTGCGTGCGAAATTTGGGCGAGGAAGACGATGGTTTCGGAACACGGGACGACACAAAATGTGAAGCGAGTCGAGCAGCAGACCTTCGTGCTCAAAAGCCACGAAAGATCCACGCAAGAGCCCGTTGTTCACCAAAACATCATACTCCATAATAAACTTCGTGATACCCGGTTTTTTGGGGTGACGCATTTCAACTTCTATGGTGCCTATGGTCAACGACCCATTAAATTCTCCCATCAGAATGAGAATGCGATGAACGTGCGAAGGTACGTTTTGAAGGCTTCCCCTCGTCCCAATGCTTTCCAAGAACGTCACCAGCCGACGCAGGCCAACCCAGCTCACGCTGTAAAGCTTGGCGAGGTCGAATTCTTTTGACACACGGAATTCGCTCTCGAAGGACTCCAGCGGCGTCACATCGGTGAGGTGTCCCAAGAGTTCACACCGCCTATTTGTCACTTTAACTGCAAAATCAGAGACTTCCGACATGAACACGCTCCGTTCGGTTCTCGGGTGGTCCAGCCTTCCGCGAATTTCCCTCGAGATCTCTCTAGAATAACCCGAAACCTGAAGAACGAGATGGGAAAGAGGTGCCCGCGTTCCCGCGACAACCCGCGGGAACTTGTCACGAGAAGGGGCGAGAAGGTGAAAATGAGGACTCCCGCCGATGCGACGTCCCGTCTGCTTGGCAACAAGTGGGTTGTGGTTGTCGAACCCTCCCAAAACTACCGCGCCAGCATTCGCCAATTCCTCACGAATCTCCGCGTGCGCAACATCAAACTCGTGGCATCAGCCGCAGAGGCTCGCAAGGTTTCACTGCAGAAAAACGTCGGCCTCTATATCGTTGAATGGCTTATTCCAGGCACAAACGGCCTACAGTTTCGGAAGGAACTCCTTCAAAGCATTCATGCTCGCGACGTCCCATTCCTTCTTCTTTCTATGGAGAACCTGGAATCAGACATCGTTTTGGCCAGCGAAGTGAACATCGACGGTTATCTGCTCAAGCCTTTTTCCTACGAAGACTTCCGGGCGAAAGTAAACGAAGTTTTGTTGGTGCGGCGTGAGCCCGGATCATTGGAAACGCTCCTCGACGCCGCTGAAAAAGCACT
>JADCJN010000274.1 GCA_020247005.1 Silvanigrellales bacterium | reverse complement strand
TGAGCCATCTTTCACCGTTCGGCGCAGATTTGGCGAAATGCGAAAAAATCGCATTTTCCGAATCAAGCCGCTCGGGGGCTCTGGGAGCAAATTACAGAAACGGGGTTACACCAATCCCGAAAAAAGCTTTGATCGAGTTTTGCGAGCACCTTTGGGTGTGCGGATTCCGCATCCAATCGACGAATGGGCGATGACGGAGCTACATTCCATGCGCCGTATCCCCACTCCTGCAGGAAATAAGGGTAGCGCTGTGTCTGGTGAACGATGAATTCGAGGGCATCATCGTCGTACGTCACCCCGAGTTCGTTCACAGGATCAACCAGAGCTTTTAAGGCATCTGCGTGACTCAATGCGCCAATGCGCGGAAACTCGAAGAGTCGTTCGGAGTAGGATTTCGCGGCTCCTGAAATGCCAGGAAGTGAAGGCAAACCAGCACCGGCAACAAAGATAGGCAGGCCTCGTTGAGACGCACGGTGTGTGGCAACAATCAGAGCGCTGTAATCTTCCTGTTTCAGGTACTGAAGTTCGTCGATAAGCAAAGCCAAACCGGATCCAGACTCGCGTGCAAGGGTTCCCACAGATTCAAAAACGTCTGCGAGATCGCGCTCAATGTCTCCGCTATCGGCGATTCCAGTCTCGGGATCATATTCGAATGTGAACTCGGTTTCGGCCAATTTCGCACTCAGCGTAAAGCTCTTCAGCACGCGAACGGCTCTGGCAAAGAGGTCTTTTGCCTTTTCGGCATGGCTCATTTGCCTTGCAGCACGTCGGAGTGTGGGCAAAAGAAGCTCGGAAAGTCTCCTGCTCTCAGGAGCTTCCATAAGATCGGAAACATACCCTTCTGCCTTAGCGAGCTCGTGAATTCGATTGAGAACGACAGTTTTCCCGACGCCTCGAAGCCCAGTGAGAATCAAGCTTTGTGCAGAACGCCCGTTTTTTAGGCGGGCAAGGGCAATGCGCGCGTCGTTCAGAAGAGCATCGCGTCCTGCAAGTTCCGGAGGTTGGACTCCTGCACCAGGCGCATATGGGTTCCTGACTTCATCCATATTGCACCCTCCCCTTTCACATTTATATCACCATATAACTTAATATAACCTGATACAACTAAGTATGACTGGAGACTGCTACACTCCCTCTCCTTCTGTAGGTGCGCCTGGTAAGGAATGATAAATGCCAATCATCTCAGCCACATTTTGGCGCCAGTCATAACATGTGAGCACGCGCTCGCGACCGGCGATACCAAAGGACTTTCGAAGAGGGCTGTTGATCGCCAACCTCCACAAAGCGTTGGAAGCCGCCACGGCGTCGCGCCGTGGAACGACGAATCCACACTCGCCGTCGACAACGACCTCCTGAAAACCCGAAACATTGCTGACAACCACGGGAACGCCGCACGACATGGCTTCGACCACAGCCACGCCGAAGCTTTCGCTATCGTCGACGCTCAGAGCGCAAAAAACGCCGAGGCCGGCCAAAAACTGCGGCACCTCGATGTTTGGAATGCGTCCTAAGAAGTGGACATCAGATGCGATACACAACGCTTGAGCTTGAGCCTGCAACGCGGCGAGCTGCGTTCCCGTTCCAGCGATACAGAGCTCAAGGCGCATGGGAAGGGTCCACTGGCTTTTGAGCAACGCGAACGCTTCCAGCAGGACATCGACCCCGTATTTCGGTTCGAGGGCTTTGCAAAGGCCCACGCGAAAAACACCTGAGGCTTGCGACGTCAAAGCCTCTGACGAAATTGAAGGAGAAAAGCGGGCCGTGTCGACTCCAAAAGGAACGACTGGCACCGCGGCAAGAAATGGGAACAGCTTTCGGGTGTGTTCCGCCATGGAATGGCTTGTGGAAACGACGACGCCCGCCTTGCGCAGGTTCCTGCCGAGCAGCGCTTTGTGAAGGCGAGACGCACGCGGGAAGTCGTAGACGTCCGAACCCCAAACACTCAAGAAAGTGCGAGGGTGCGAAAGGAACGAAAGAAGCATTCCGGAACCCGTGGCGTAGTGCGCATGCACGAGGTCAAAGTGATTTTCTCGCAGCAGTTTTTGCAGGTGCGGCGCATTCAGAAAATAACCCCAAGGGGATTTGAAAGGCAGCAATTGAATGCGGACGTCTGCGCTGTAGGCGTCTTCATGGGGCGGTACATGGTTGACACACGTCGCCACTGTGACGGCAAGCCCCGACTCCGCAAGGGCGTTTGCCCAGCGCACGGTGTGAATGGAGTTCGCGGGGGCGATAAGAAGAAGTGACGTCAAACAGCTCACCCGCCTTTCGCAAGCATGGCGACAATGTCTTCGCCTGCGCGTCCTTCACCGTAAAGGGAGCGTTCTAAGCCGAAAGGCGTGCCGAGTGCCCGGCGTGCTTCCTTCAAGAGGGCGTCGCCATCGGCTCCCACCAGAACGTTGACTCCCGCCTCTACGGTTTCAACCCATTCCGTTTCATCTCTTAAGGTCACGCATCGCTTTAAAGCGAAACAGGCTTCCTTTTGAACCCCGCCGCTGTCGGTAAGAACAGCTTTGCAATGTTCAAGAAGCCAAAGCATTTCAAAATAGGGAACAGGGTCGACGAACCGGAGCGAGCTGCTGCTTTCGATGCCTTGCGTGGCAAGCACACTCCGCGTGCGAGGGTGCACGGGGAAAATAACATCCACATCTGCGGCCAAAGTATGAAGTGCCTTGAACAAAGACCGCATGCGTCCGGGGTCGTCGGTGTTTTCTTGTCGGTGGAGGGTGAGCAATACAAAAGGGCGCGAGCTTTCCGCCGGCACGAAGGAGGGCTTCTTCGCGCTTTTTCGGTAAAAACGGTGCGCGTCGAACATCACATCGCCAACATTCGCAACAACACGCTCTTCGCCAGCAGGTACTAAGTTTTCCTTCGCAAGATTCGTGACAGCGGTTGACGTAGGGCAAAAAAGCCATTTCGACACGCGGTCGGAAAGGATGCGATTCACCTCTTCGGGCATTCGCATGTTGAAGGAACGCAGTCCGGCCTCCACGTGTGCAATGGGAATGTGGAGTTTGCTTGCGGCCAGTGCTCCCGCCAGAGTCGAGTTCGTGTCTCCATAGGTGAGGACTGCGTCTGGCCTCTCTGCAAGGAGTATGGACTCGATGCCTTCAAGCATGCGTCCTGTCATTGCGCCATGCGACAGCCCGGCCACGCCCAGGTGATGAGCGGGGCGTGGAATGCCCATTTCTTCGAAAAAAACGTCTGACATGTTCGAATCGTAATGCTGCCCCGTGTGAACAATGACTTCATTCAGAGGGTAGCCTGGGTGTTTTTCGTTCCACGTGCGCAGGGCTCTAGAAACAACAGCAGCCTTCACGAACTGAGGACGTGCGCCGACAATGGTGACAATTTTCATGTTCGAACTCCAGGAGCGCGTGCAGATTCTAACGAGCTGTGGGCTTGAAGCGCGCGCGCGCGCCAAGTGGTTTCATTGTACACAGCGTCGAGGGCGGCTCTTTTTGGCGCGAGGGCCGATCGGTTGGACGCAAGCTGCCTTGCGAGGCCAACAAACTCTTCGATGTTTCGCACCGTCCAGCCAATATTCCTTGCCGCCACGAATTCTCCCACAATGGTTTCTGCATTTGTAATAAGGGGAGCCTTGTTTCCAATGGCGTCGAAGAGCTTCAAAGGGTAGGCGGAATCGAGGTAGGGGTGTTTTTCTCGGAAGAGTCCAAAGACGTCGGCCGACTGAACCTCTGCGTCGAATGCTTCGCCAGAGACGTGCTTCACCTGCACACCCTGCAACACGGCTTCCCCCAAACGACCGACATAATACTCTCGTGCCTCTCGCCACTCCGCTTCGCGGCACATGATGACGAGCTCGATGTCGTTCAATCCGGCGAGGCCCTGGAGCATGGGAGACAGGTCGTAATGAGGCGGGCGCACTCCTCCTCCGTAAACAATTCTGAGGGGGCCGTGTCCTGCTGGTGTGCGCAGCAGAATGGGGCTTCCATGTCCAGGCGGCAAAGACTCGACGCGTGTGGACTGAGGCCGAGGCGGTAAAATTTCCGCGAAGGGAAGCGAAGGAACGAAAAGAATGTCGAGGAGCGGAACAATGAGATTCCATTCGAAACGAAAAAGGCAAGCCAACGCGTGCCCAATGAATGGGAATCGAAAACCAGACGTGTAGTGGGGCTCGCGCCAGTATGCGTCGCGATAAAAAAGTCCCGATGGGATCCGCAAACTACGAGTTTCTGCGAAGAGTGCGGCATCGAGCCATGGGGAAGAAGGCGTGTGGCCGGAGTCGCTCAAACACATGGGAAAATTGACGAACTCGCCATAGAGCAGGGTTGATGCGGCGTCTTGACGAAGCCACCTGCGCGCTCTTTCAAAGGCTCGGCGCCTTTCGTCGGAAGTGCCGACGATGGGAATGACATCGAACCCGAGGTTTTGGAAAGCATGAAGCATACGCGCCGGACGGATGGAGCTGCCGGATGCCTTTTCCTCTGCAATGCGCGTTGGGTAAAAATAGAGGACCTTCGTCATCTTCGTCCAAAACCTCGTGCGCGCATGCGGAGCTTGTTCCGATTCAGAGACCTTGGTGTTCTAAAGCTTGTGAACGTTTTCAACTGCGCCGTCGCGGCGATCGTAAGCGTTGCGCAGGTCAACGATGCAACGCGCATGCTGAGCGACCAAGGCATAATTCACTGAAGTGTGGCGCGTGGTCACAACAACACAGTCGGCTGCTTCCAGAGACTTCTGGTTGAGGGGCACGGATTCCATGATCTTGCCGCGGCCGTGGTCAGTGCGGAACGAAGGGACGTGGGGGTCGTGATAGCTGACAACGCCACCTTTGGCCTCAATTTCATCGAGGATGCGCAGCGCGGGTGATTCGCGCATGTCGTCGATGTCGGCCTTGTAGGCGACGCCAAGGAACAGAATGTTCGAACCGTTAATGGCCTTTTTCTGACGGTTCAAAGCAGACGAGATTTTTATAACCATACGATGAGGCATGAGGTTGTCCACGTGCCCCGCTGTATTGATCATCGTCAGGTCGAAATTGTAATTTTTGGCAATGTGCTCGAGGTAGAAGGGATCGAGTGGAATGCAGTGCCCGCCGATGCCAGGCCCAGGGTAGAACGCTTGGAAGCCGTATGGTTTGGTTTTTGCCGCGTCAATCACTTCCCAGATGTCGATGCCCATTTTTCCGCAGAGAAGAGCAAGCTCATTGATCATGGAGATGTTGATGAGGCGGTAGGTGTTTTCGAGGATTTTCGTCATCTCGGCCACCTTTGGCGAGCTCACCGGATACAAGCTCGAAATGGCCTTCGAGTAAAGTGCCATGGCAATGCGCTGGGCATCGGCGCCCATGCCGCCCACAACTTTGGGTGTGTTGTGGGTTTTGTAGTCTTTGTTGCCTGGATCCACGCGCTCAGCCGAAAAACACAACCAAAAATCTTTACATGCCTTCAGTTTGCTTTCGCGTTCCACTATGGGAAGAATAAAGTCTTCGGTGGTCGTTGGGTAGGTTGTGCTCTCGAGCGCAATAAACGTTCCCGCCTTCATGTTGCGGCCAATATCTATGCTTGCCGCTTCAATAAAAGACATGTCAGGTTTTTTGAATTTGTCGAGCGGCGTGGGCACGCAAATGATGATGGCATCGCACTCTTTTATGCGCGAGAAGTCGGTGGTGGCCTCGAGTGTTTTGGCCGCACAGACGCTTTTGAGATCGGCGTCCTCGACGTCTCCAATGTAATTTTGCGCGTCGTTGACTCGCTTTGCGCGAAGGGCGTCTTTTTCAAATCCCAGAGTGGGCACTCCAGCTTTTGCGAACTGTACGGCCAGGGGAAGGCCAACATAGCCCAAGCCCAGCACGCCCACTTTGGCTTCTTTGCGTTCGATTTTCTGCAGAAGTGCTTCAACGAGGGGAGTGGTCATTCCTGAAATCCTCAAAGGGTGCGTTTCGCGCGTCCAAGGTAAAGGCACGCCACGAAGTCCACGAGATAGAGCGCACTGTAGCAGATCATGAGCCACTTCACATAGCCCAGCAAGGCCAGGGACTGCGTCATGGCAAGGCGCCAAAGCACAAGCGTGTAAACCAAGCGTGCCGTTTGCCACGCCAACACATAGCGCCTTGCATTCACGAGCACTGAAATCTTGTCGGTGATAGAAGCACTCAGTGTAATGACGGCTGCCAGAAGCATGAAAGCTGCGATGCTGCCCCCGGTTTGCCATTCGGGGCCAAATGCAAAAGTGAACAGCTGTTCGCCCAGGAACCAAAAGAGGATGGCAGCAGGCAACATGACGGCGACCACAGCGGCGCCAACCTTGAGTTGGAATGCGGTGGTCGCTTGCCCTGAGTTGAGCATTTTTGCAGCACGCAATCGGAACGCTTCCCCCAGAGACTGTGACAAAAGCTGAACAGGAAGTCCTGTCATGCGTTGAGCAAGGCCAAACTGGCCCGCCGCGTTGGTTCCAAATGCTGACGCCACGGTCATTACAGGAAGTTGGTAAGCCACGGCTCCAATGCCGAACGAAAGCACGTAGTGCCACGACTCACGCACGAGCGTAGGCAGTCGAACAAGAACTTCAATAAGAGAGGGAGACTTGGCTTGGCGCTCCGCACGCTGGTGGAGGCGATAGGCAAGAAAACGATTGGCCAAGGCTTGCGACACGACGCCAGCTGCGAGCAGGGTCCAGGAAGATGCGAACGCAAAACCAAGGACGACTTGAAGAACGACACTTCCGAGCACTTGAACGGTGCGGCTTTTGGCCACGTCTCCAAGCTGCCCAAGGCGTCCCATATACATGACGAGCCCTTGATTCAAAGACATAAGGACGGCAAACGCCAAGAGCAGCCCAAGGTCGAGAAGTGAGGTTTCTGCGAGTCCGAAAAAGGTGCGCAAAGACGAGGACGCCGCAAGAGCTCCAAAAAAAGGGAAGGCGAAGAGGAGTGGACAAAGTGTGGAGGCGGAAAGCAAGGTTCGTGCTTCCGAGTCTTGCTTCACAGCAGGAATGCGCAATTCAAAGCGCAGAGTCGAGAATCCAGAATACAGCGATGCTGTTGCATACGCCGTGGCGTAAATCCCCATGGCGGAAGGACCATAAAGCCGTGCGACGAGGGGCGAAGCGGCGACCCCTATAATTTGGGCCACCAATGTGCCCGAGCCCAGTATGGCGGCTTCCCTTTTGAAACCACCTTTGGGAAGGGCCTTGGCGAAAAGACGGCGAAACGGATCCAGAGCCGTCACGCTGTCCTCCCGGGAAGCACCTTCGCGAGGGCAGGAATCAGAAAAGCGAGTCCCAGAAGAAGAACGATTGAAGGGTTGTAAAGAAACTCGTTCATTCCTCCCGTCAGGGGCCACCGCATCGCGAAGAAAGCCAGGAGTCCGAGAGTGAGTGGCGTCAAGCGGCGTCCCGAAACGAAGAAAAAGAAAACACCCGTGAAAATGCCAACGTAAAGTGGTGACACAAGCGCGCCTATCCATCCGAAGTTTGCATAGCTTTCCGCAATAAACAGGGAGTTGATAACGCCAGCTCGCCCGTCTTCCACAGCGCCGGGGTGAACGGAGCGCATGAGCAAGCGCGCCGATCGCTCCGAATGCTCCCAGCCGGCAAGTCGCGACAAAATGCTGGAAAGCGACCGAAGCCCCAAGAACGAATGTGTTGCTGGAAAATGCTCCAGGGAAAGGAACACTCCCGAGGCTTGGGTGAAAAACACCCTGCCAGGCAGGCCACTGGTGAGGGAAAAAAGCCCGGCGCGAAGCCCTGCTTGAGTCACCAACAAGTAGACGCCCGTGAGGAGCGCGCCAAAGGCGGCTCCCCCCAAGGCGAGCCGTTTCAGGGAAAGGGCCTTTGCGGCGAAAAGAAAAACGAGAGCGATGCTCGCGAAATAAGTGAGCACAGGCGCTTTCTGGGTGTCATAGGAAAGGGCAATGACGGAACACAGAAACAGCGCTGTGGAAAGGGCAATCCAACGGGGTTCGCGCCCCAGGCGCAGCTGCGCGAAAGAGACAAGGCTCAAGAAAGGGAGGATTGTTAGCACAAAAATGTTGCGAATGTGTTCGATGCCGCCGAACTGGTATTTAGAAGAAATACGAGCTCGGAGAACGTTCTCTACGGGCTCACCACGCAGCAACTCCAAAAGCGCAATGCGAGGGGTGAGTGCGAGGGTGTAGGCCAATGCCGAGACGCACACGAGTGAGAGTGTGAACACGATTGCGAAATACGCGTCCGCTTTGTCGTGTTGAACAGGCTCAATCGTTGTGGCTTCGCTGTTCAGGGAAGCCAGGTGAGCTTCTTTGGGAAAGCGTCTTTCAAGAACTCGTTTAACCAAAAGCACGCCTGCGGGAAAACCAAGGAGCGCCCAGCACAACAAAGCCCAACCGAGAAGAAGATTCAAAGGGGAAACACGCGCAAGGAGGTAGTGACCAGAAACACCGGCAGACACAAGCAATGCGCAAAAGAACGTCTGCAGGAGCAGGTGGAGATGGAACACCACCGACACCATGTTCGGCCGTGAAGGCCCCACGCGGTCGACCGCCTTGCGCAGCAGCCAAAGCGACACAGCAAGAACAGCGACCGTGAATGGCGCAAGAACGCCGCTGCCCAAGAGGGCCTTGGGATCCATGGACACCGCCTCCGGGAGCGACGTTATTTGTAAAACGACCTGACGCTTTCGCAAACGTATGCGATTTCAGAGTCGCCCATGCCCACGTAAATGGGAAGCGCGAGTGTTCCTTCGCAGAGCCGTTCGGACACTGGAAAGTCGCCTGCGCGGTGGCCCAGGTTCGCAAAGCATTCCTGCAGATGAAGAGGTTTGGGCCAGTAGACCGAGGTTCCAATTCCTTTCTCTTGCAGTGCGCTGGCAAGCGCATTCCGGTTCTCGAAGACAGGTGCAAAGACATACCAGACGGGCGACGCTTCCGAAGGCACAGAAGGGAGAACGGCCTGTGGCAAGCCAGAGAGCCCTTCCTTATACTTGGCTACGATGGCAGCGCGTTCAGCTATTTCAGCATCGACATGTTCAAGCTTAACATTCAGAACTGCAGCCTGTAGTTCATCGAGCCGCGAGTTGATGCCAACGAGCGTGTGGTAATATTTTTTGGCAGCGCCATGCACTCTCGCAATGCGACACTCCTGGGCCACCGCATCGTTGTTCGTCAGAATGGCGCCGCCGTCTCCAAAACAGCCGAGAGTTTTGGTGGGGAAAAACGACAGGACGCCGGCAAGTGCGGTGGAGCCTGCATGATGGCCATTCCACTTCATGCCGAAGGCCTCGGCGGAGTCTTCAATAAATGCGAGACCGTGTGCGTCCGCGAAACTTTTCAACGCAGTGTTGTTGGCAGTGTGAGAAAAGAGATCGATGGGCAAAATGGCTTTCGTCTTCTTGGTGATTTTCTTCTCGAGAGAAGAGACGTCCATATGGTAGGTGTTGGGGTTGACATCCACAAACACGGGCGTGAGGCCGTTCCGCACGATGCACGCGGCAGAAGCAAAGAAGGTGTAGGGAGTTGTCAGAACCTCTGACCCTTCTGGAAGGTGCGCCGCCTGCACAGCGAGGAACAAGGCATCGGAACCGTTTGCGACGCCAATGGCATGTTTGACGCCGCAGTATGCCGCAAGCCGTTCCTCGAACGCTTTCACCTGGGGCCCTAAAATGAACGACCCGCTTTCCACAACCGCATTCATGGCTTGGCGGAGGGTTGCACCGTAGCGCGCGTCTTGATGTTTCGTTGTGAAAAAGGGAACCTGCATGGGAATGAGACCTCCAAGAAGGCAGGCAAATTTAGAGTGAGACTTTTTCGCAGGCTTCTGAATTTGTGCCGGCGTGAAGGAGTCTGTAGTGCCCGCCCGATTCTTCGCAGCGAGCGATGCCTTCCTTGAAGTGAAGGCGAACACCATTCTCACTCATCCAGCCTATCCGTTTTGCTGGAACTCCTGCCATAAGGGCGTAGGGAGCTACGTTTTTGGTGATGACAGCACCCGCCGCAATGAAACAAAAAGCCCCGAGTTCGGTGCCGCAAACGATTGTCGCGTTAGCCCCAATGGTGGCGCCTTTGCGCACCACTGTGTGCTTGTATTCATGTTTCCGAACGACGTGGCTGCGCGGGTTAATGACATTGGTGAAAACCATGCTAGGCCCGCAGAACACGTCGTCTTCAAGTGTCACGGCGTCGTAAACCGAAACGTTGTTTTGAATTTTAACGTTGTTACCAATTGTCACGTCGTTGCCAATATAGACGTTTTGCCCCAGCGAGCAGCTCTTTCCAATCACCGCACGCGGGCTCACGTGTACCCAATGCCACACCCGTGAGCCTTCGCCCAAACGAGCGCCTTCATCGACGATGGCAGAAGGGTGGATGGTGACGCCGGGAAAAGTAGGGTTCGCCATGAAGGGACACTCCCTGAGTGGGTTCGTTCACATGTCGAGAGGAAAGCCGACAGGCCGGTGCTCTTTCGCAGACCTATAGGCTCCCACGAGAGTCGCCAGAGACACAAGGCCGTCGCGGCCCGTGGTTGCAACATTGGGCTCGCCACGGAGGGCTTTCGCGACTTCGCGGAAGAAGGCTTGGTGGCCAAAGCCGTAGACCGAGCCCGTTTCATAGCTCGACGTTCGTGCCGCCTCGTCGTCAGTGCTTTGGTCGGAAAATTCCCAGGCATCCACTCGATTGAGTGCCACTCCACCCAGCCGAACAAGTCCCTTCTCCCCCACAAGAGTGATCGACCCTTCGAAGTTTTTCGGAAAAGTCAGCATGGACACATTCAAAGTGCCCATGGCTCCACTGCGAAACTTGAGAGCCATCACGCCTGAATCTTCCGCTTCAATGCGGCGTGCAAGGGTTGCGGTAAAAGCGGAAACGGTTTCCAAGGGGCCGCCAAGCCAAGTCAACAGGTCCACGTAATGACTTGCTTGGTTCATGAATGCGCCGCCGTCGTGTTCCCAAGTGCCACGCCATTTTGCTTGGTCGTAGTAATCCTGGGGGCGCGTCCAAAAAACGTTTGCCGCAATGGCCGACATTTGCCCGAATCGGCCGGCATCAATTTGTTTCTTCAGCAGCGAAACGGTGCTGTTCAGACGATTTTGCTTCACCACAAAGAGGTGTTTGCCAGCATCGTCGCAGGCCCGCACCATCATGAGTCCATGTTCATAACGTGTCGCCATTGGCTTTTCTGAAATCACGTGCATGCCCAATCGTGCCGCTTCTACGGCTTGAAATGGGTGCAAACCGCTGGGTGTGCAAAGAGACACGACGTCTGGTTTGCATTTTTCCGCAAGCTCCGAAAGCGTCTGCACGACGGGAACGCCGTGTGTGGCCGACGCCTTACGGGCCCGTTCTGCGTTGTTTTCACATCCGCCGACCAGCGCGAAGTCGGTGGCGAGTTCCTTGATGGCCGCGAAGTGGTTTGATGAAATGCGTCCACACCCAACCACTGCTATACGAATAGTCATTCTTCGAATCCCATACGGAAAGAAGGCACGGGAGAATTTCCGCCCTGCGCTGTTGAAAACGGCTGCTGGTGCCGGATACTAACAAAAATCACTGCAGCCGAGTAGAGCGCGCAACTTTTTTCGCAGGTGGCTTCCTCTATGCGATTCAACGCCCGAATATGCGCTTTGCCGGCACTCTTGCTCTTGGTGTTGGCCCAACTCATCGTGTTTGCCTCCTGGACCCCCATTTCCGTCGCTCCCGATGAAGACTACCATCACAACTTGGCGGTGCAGGTGGAGGTTCAAAGGAACGCTCCCTTTTGGCAGCCCCGCGACACGGAACGCACGTATGGACTCGGGCCAGTGAGCGTGAATGCTCATTTGTACCATCAGTTGTCGGGCTTCCTTCTTGCGCTAAAGCCATCGGGGCTTGGCTCCTACGTCTGGCTGCGTTTCTGGAACATTGTGGTTGCGCTGGCAACTCTGCTGGTGACCTGGCGAGCAGCGCGGGCGGCTTGTGAACAAGACTGGCGCGGAGCGGCAGCTGTCGTCTTGTTGGTTTCGAGCACCCTCATGTGGGTGTTTTTGGGTGCGACCGTGAGCTACGACAACCTCACAAATTTTTTGGGAACCCTAGCTCTGGCGGTGCTTTGGAATCATGTAAAGGCGCCGACCCTCGCTTCATTTTCGATTCTTGCAGGCATCTCTGCCTTCGGCGCGCTCGTCAAAATTGTCTTTGTTCCTTTGGGCGGCATCATCGTGTTGCTGGCCGGCGTGGCGAATATTCTTGCTTGGAAACGCCGCAAAAGGCAGGATTTAGGCTCCGAAGCGAGCAATAAGAAAGAATCGCGCCGAAAGGGTCTCGTGTTGACCGCCGCGTCGGTGGGATTCGCCATTTTTTTCGGCTCGGCAGCGCTCCTGAAATATGGCAGCAACATCGTCCTACACAAATCATTCACTCCGGGATGTGAGGCTGTCATGCCTGCCCAAACCTGTGAAAGGCGTTTCAATCAGTACCGCGATGCCAAGGAGCGAGAGCGCCTCCATGAAAGTGCGCCAAGGATCCCATTCCCCCTCTTTGTGAAAAAGTACGTGGCTGAAGTGGACAGCCAATGGGATGACCTTCACGGGTATGTTTATGTTCGGGTACGAACGCCATGGTGGCGCACCGCCCTCTTTTGGGTAGCAGTTGTTGGCGGCGGCATCGTTGCTTGGCGAGGCCAGTGGCGTCCCTGGTCAGATCCTCCCTGGGCGACGGTAGCATTGGCGACCGCGCTTTACGCGGCCTGCGTGCTTGCAGTGAATTGGAGAGGCTACCTCGAGCATGGGGTTTTTGGCGTGTCTATTCATGCCCGCTACTTTTTCCCTGTCTACTTGGGATTGGCGCTTATGGCGCTTGCCCCGGCCTTTCGAGTTCAGACGTCTTCGCGCTTCAGAACCGCCATTGTCGCGGTGGTGTTCGTCAGTCAGTTTCTTCGCGGACCACTTGACGCGGGGGAACGCCTCAAGAAAGAAATTTTGGCAGAATTTCATCGGCCCATTGTTTCGGAGCCCCAATGACTCTTCGCGCGAGCTTGGTCCAGAAGTTTGTTGGGCGTGAACGCTTGCAATACGCGAGGGTCGTGAAACTTCTGGTGCAACGAGATCTTAAAATAAAGTACCGAGGGTCGGTGTTCGGGTATCTTTGGAGTATGGTCAACCCGCTTTTGTTCATGTTTCTAGTGTCGGCTGTTTTCGGCCGCATTGTGAACGACATTCCAAACTACAACCTATACGTGTTGAGTGGGCTGCTCGCTTGGAACATGGGTTCAATCGCCATCGTTTTAGGAACCCAATCCATTGTCTTGAATGCGCATTTGCTCCGTAAAGTTCGACTTCCTATGTGGGTGTTCCCTCTGGTTCCGCTGGGCGCTTCGTCCACGAACTTTGTGCTGTCGCTCGTTCCTTTTTCATTCCTTTATGCCTGGAGCGGCGTCGCGCCGACATTTGCGATGCTCGCGCTTCCTGTTGTGCTTGTGCTTTACGCGCTTTTCATTACGGGGTTGTCGTTGGCGCTTTCCACTCTGAATGTTTTTTTCAGAGACGTGGGCCACGTTCTCGAGCCCGTGATGCAATTGACCTTTTATGCAAGCCCCATCATTTATGCCCGTGATGCCATGGCGATGCCGGAAGGTGTTCGGACACTTCTGGCGTTCAATCCATTCGTTCATTACATCGAGGCTTTTCGTTCGTGCCTTGTTCTGGGTCAGCTTCCATCGCTTGCCGCTTTTGCAACGTTGACGGCTCTCGCGGGTTTGAGTTTGAGCGTCGGCGGCTTCATTTACAAAAAGGGCAAGAGAAAGATCATTTTCAATATATGAGCTTGGGAGCGCGCACGTGACACCTAACGACTCGCTTGTGGTAGATGCGAGGAACGTCACCGTAGAATTTCGAACGCCGCATTACAAAGCTTCGACTTTCAAAGAGTACGTGTTCAATAAATTGCAAGGCCGGGG
>JADCJN010000273.1 GCA_020247005.1 Silvanigrellales bacterium | reverse complement strand
GGTCAGGGCGCGACTCTGCGAGGTGCCGCAACCGACGCCTACGAAACAGACGCCGTCTTCCGGAAGGCTCTCGACCGGATGCTCGCCGCCACCCACACGGCGGGAGGTGCCCTGCGTGTTTCGTTGCGGGAATTTTTGCTCGCTCCCTGGGACGCCGGACGTGTTCCGGTGGACACAGACATCGCGCAGGTTGCGCTCTTCACAATCCAAATTGCCTTAGCGGAAGCGTGGCGGGAACGCGGCCTTTTGCCTGCGCTTGTCCTTGGACACAGTGTAGGCGAATTCGCGGCCGCCGTGTGCGCCGGTCTGCTTTCGCCCGAAGCGGGCCTGAAGATCGTCTTGGCGCGTGGAAAACTCATGCAAGATGTTCAAGACGAAGGCGCCATGGCCGCCATTTTCGCGTCTGAAGACGTCGTGCGGGCCTTGGTCTCAGCCATGCCCAAACACGTTCGAGAACGCATCGACGTCACAACGCTCAACGGGCCCGAACTCACCTGCGTGGGAGGGCATGCGCACGACGTTGCCCATTTCGTTTCGAAAGCTGGCGCCATGGGACTTCGCACTCAGCCTTTGGCCGTGAATCGAGGATTCCATTCTCCCCACATGGACAGCATCCTCGAGGCTTTTGAACGCACAGCGTCTACAATTCTCGACAACGAAACAGGCAACTCTCTCGCTTCAAAAATTCCCTTTCTTTCCTCTTCGGATCTCAGCCTTCACAATGACTCTTCGTCGCTCGGAGCCGCTTACTGGCGCGACCATGCTCGGCAGCCCACCCGGTTCTGGCCTGCCGTTGAAAAGGCTCTGGCTGAGGGCATCGACACTTTCGTGGAAATAGGCCCCGATGCTTCGCTTGCGGCGCTGTTGCGCCGTGGGTTCCGCGACGAACCGGCGCGATCGGAACGGGTGTTCGCGACGTTTGAAAAGTCGACACCGCGAGCTCTTGGTCCTGTGACCACGGCCGCACGTCTTTGGGTGAACGGCGCCCGTTTCGACTGGGCCGCGGCGTTTCCACGGCGCGTCCCGGCGGACGCCCTCACAGCGCTTCCCCCAACAGCGCTCGCACGCAAGAGACATTGGTATGCAACGATGCCTAAACCACAAATGCCACAGCACGCAGAGCAGCGGGAGACGCCAACCATGACGACGGCACGCAAAAACGAGAACGTTCTTGGCGACCTCACGGAAATACTCGCGTCTCTTCTTGGAAAGAAAGGGAGCGAAGTCAAACCAGATGCGTCGTTGTTGGAGCTCGGCGCCGACTCCCTGGTGCTCATGGATGCTCTTAAGGTCGTGGAAGACAAGTATGGCGTGAACATCCCCGTGGCGCGGATGTTTCAAGACCTCTCCACCACCCGGTCCCTGGCAAGTTTTCTTGCTGAGAACTGCAAGGAAACGTTGCCTTCCGCTCCGGTGCATTCGGCACACGCAGCACATTCGTCACCCGCGGCCTCTCTGACGCTTGTTCCCTCGCTGGCAACACATCAGGCTCTTCCGTCTCTGGCCGGAATCGCACCGGTTTCTGGCGCGGGTGGCGACGTCGTCTCACTCATTCAAACGCAGCTTTCGCTCATGCAAACGCAACTTGCGCTGCTTTCTGGCGGGGCAGCGGCACCGTCCGCATTCACCGAAGCGCCAACGGAACGCCCATCTCCGATTCCCTCACCCACGCCTGCTGCAAGCGAAGAAGCGCCGATGAAAGATCGCTTCAACGCCATGATGCCCGAACGGACCTCCGTTGTTGCCCCCTTGGAACCCCGCAAGCAGGCGCACCTCGATGCGCTCGTGAGTGCATTCACAACTCGAACAAAAGGCTCGAAAGAACTCACGCAAAACCACCGCAAGGTTCTTGCCGAAAACCGTGCTTCCGCAGGGTTTCGAATTCCTCTCAAGGAAATGGTGTACCCCATCGTCGTAGAGAAAAGCCTGGGGGCACACCTTTGGGACGTCGACGGAAACCGCTACGTCGACGTCACCATGGGCTTTGGGGTCAACCTGTTCGGACACAACGAACCTTTTTTGCGTCAGGCCATTGAAGCCCAATTGGAAAAAGGCATGGCCGTGGGGCCCCAGTCGCATTTGGCGGGCGAAGTGGCGCGCCTCTTCACGACCCTTACGGGAATGGAGCGAGTCGCATTCACGAATTCGGGCACAGAAGCAGTGATGACAGCCGTTCGGCTGGCGCGCGCTGGGACAGGGAGAAAGACCATTGTTCTGTTTGCCAACTCATATCATGGCACCTTTGACGGCATTCTTGCGCGCTCTAAAAAATCGGACCCCGCACGCAAAGGGTCACCCGTGGCGCCAGGCATTCCCCAAGGGCTCGTAGACGATGTGGTGGTGCTCGATTACGGCACCGACGAAGCGCTTGCACATATCGAACGATTGGGCCGCAGCGTTGCCGCTGTGCTCGTAGAGCCCGTGCAAAGTCGAAATCCTCACATCCAGCCCGGGGAGTTCCTGCAGGCGCTTCGCGACCTGACGCGGCGCAATGGAACGGCACTCATTTTCGATGAGGTTATTACCGGCCTGCGCACCGCGCAAGGAGGCGCACAGGAGGTGTTCAACGTGCGCGCCGACATCGCAACCTACGGCAAGGTGCTGGGCGGTGGGATGCCGATTGGGGCCGTGGCCGGCAGTGCCGATTTCCTCGACGCCCTTGATGGCGGATTCTGGCGCTATGGCGACGCGTCCGTGCCACCGAAGGAACTCACATTCTTCGCAGGCACATTCTGCAAGCATCCCCTAGCAATGGCTTCGGCGCGTGCCACCCTCGAAAATCTTCTTGCTGGTGGCGGAAGCATACAAAGCTCATTAAATGCCCGAGTGGCCGCCTTGTGCTTGCGCCTCAATGCGTTCTTCCTCGAGCGCGGATACAGCGACCTCCGGCTTGCGCACTTCGGATCGCTGTTCCGTTTCGTTTTCCAGGGGAATTTGGATCTTTTGTTTTATCACCTCAACCTCCGCGGTGTGTACGTGTGGGAAGGTCGCAATCTTTTTCTCTCCACTGCGCACAGCGATTCCGACGTCGCCGCCATTGAGGACGCCATCAAGCAGTCACTGCTTGCGCTTGAAGAGGGTGGCTATCTGGTTGCACAGCAGACGCCAACAAGCCCCCACTTTGCCGTGGAGGAATTCGCTCTTTCGGGTCCGCAACGTCGCTTCGCCACGCTCACCCAGGCAAGCGCCGATGGTCACATGGCCGCGGTCATCCCCGTCACCCTCCGTTTCCGCCAGCAGCCCAATCTAAATCTTCTTGAACAGGCTTTGGAAAGCGTTCAAAAACGGCACGACTCCCTTCGTCTGCGGTTCTCTCCCAACTTCACTTCACAGATCTTGAAACCCAATGCCCCCCTCGCGAAAGTCACACGCGTCGACCTCCAAGAGCTCCCCTCAGCGGATCGGTGGACCGAGGTGAAAAAATTTCTTGTGGAGGAAGCCCGGAGACCCTTTGAACTCGCCACAGAACCTCCCTTGCGCGCCACGGCCATTGCCGTTTACGAGAATGAAATCGTTCTCGCCCTTTGTTTCCACCACACCGTTTGCGACGGCCTCGGTGCCGCACGCGTGCTCTCGGAAATGGCCGAAATCTATTCCGCGGGAGTGGAAGGACGCCAAGCCAACCTCGCACCCGTGTTTCCTTTCACGCAGACACTTGCTGCACACCCGGCCTGGCTCAATTCGCATGTGCGACCCCAAGGAAAATCCCTGTGGGAAGGCCTTTTCAACGACATTCTGGGGAGCGAAACTCTGAGCGACATTCCCCTCGATGCCCTGCGCACTCAGCGCCTTTCCATTGCCAAGGAGCGAAACCCTTTGACGCGTCTCGAAGGCCAACGCGCTCACCTCGATGTCAAAGCCTCGGTTGTCACAGCCTTGAAAAAGCGGGCCCAGGAGTCGAATACGACGCTTTTTATGCATCTTTTCGCCGCATGGGGAACTCTCGTGGGTGGCATGACGGGCCAAAGCCGTTTGGCAATTCCTGTTCCCCTGGCTGCACGCGGTTTCAAAGGAACAACCGACCAAGTGGCGAATTGGGTGAATCTGATGCCGCTTCCTCTCAACGTCGAATCCACACGCATGTATTCCGCAATTCTGGCCGACGTCCGCAAGACCATGATGGTGGCCTATGCCGCCATGGACTACCCAGCCGACGAGGTCATCCAGTGGCTCCAGCGCTCGGGACGCTTGCAGAACCCCGACGCCTTTCCTCGGGTCACCTTCAACCTCGAACCCGCTCCGAAGGCTCCCAAGTTCACGAACGCCGAAGGAAGCCTCCTGGCTTCCCCCGTCGTGGCATCGGAATTTCCACTGTCGGTGAACCTCACAGAAATTTCTGGTCTGCTTCTCATCGACGCTGACTTTCAGACGTGTGAGTTTTCAAAAGAAGACGTCATGGCGCTTCTCGAGCGCTACCGCACCCTTCTCGAAACCCTTGCGCGCGACCCAACCGACCACCTCGCCTCTGCGTTGGTTTCGTTGGCCGGTGACGGAAAAGACGTTCGATCGACACAAGGGGGCACAGAGGGCAGCAAACAGCGTTGGAAGAAGAGGATAGCAAACCTCCCGTGAATTCAGACGACAGAGGCCCAAAACAAGTTTCGCAAAACCTGCTCCCGTCCTGTCACCCAGAACGTCCGAGCCCAGGACACGTTCACGTTTGGTGGCGCACGCAAGCCGAAGCTCTTGCGTGCGTGCGTGCCGTTGTCGCGGACGAAAACAGCCTCCTCACGCCGGGCGACGTTCTTTCTCTGTCTCGCACCACACATGAAAAAGCGAAGGAGGCACGCCGCTGCACGCGTGTGTTGTTTCGTGCCCTGGCCCTGCAACTCTATGGGCCCGAACTCGCACGCACTGAGCTCTTGGAGGGCGCACACGGGAAACCCTCGTTCCCGAAAGGGCACGCTGGGCAGCCTCTCGACGCTGTGCCGGAATTCAGCCTCTCTCATTCCGGAGAGACTGTGGCTGTGGCTCTTTCACACGCCGGCCCGGTGGGCGTCGACGTTGAGGCCGCGAGGTTGGATGCGCTTCGTGCCGCACGCATGGCGCCCCGAGTTCTCGACGCACCCACGCTTTTGAAGTGGGAAACACTCGCACCAGATGAACGCACAGCCGCCTTTCTTAGCCAATGGACACTGCGAGAGGCCCTTTTGAAAGCCACAGGCGAAGGGCTCACGCGCGATCCCCGTTCCCTCGACATTCCGTTGATGCATGAATCCGGAGCCTCTCACGGAGTTCCCGTCGACCAGGGTTTGTCTTCTGAGCACAATGCCACACCAGGTGCCTCCCTCGTCGTCTGGCGTGTTCACCTTTTGTGCACTGCTCCCCACGTCGCGTTGGCGGCAGAGCCTCATGCAAAGGTCAGGTTGTTTTGAATCGGCCAAGGAAAACGTTCGGGTTGCGGCTTTGCAAACATCGTCAGGAGGCCATTTGCCTATGAAAAAAAACCGGCGGACCCTGTGGAAATTGCTGACAGTGGGCACACTGGCCGGCGTTGCCGCGCTTTTCTGGGCCGCGTTGCTGCTCGTGGACGCAGGGACGTTCGACCGGGTGTGGACACACCATCCTCCAATGACGTGCCGCACTCACACGGAACTTCCTGGCGTTGAAGATCTCGTTCGGATCCCGAACACCACTCTCGTTAGTTTGGCAACGCACAGCCGCGTTCTGGAGAAAGGAAACACATTCGAGAGCGGCCTGTTTCTTTACGATGCCGAGCACCCAGATACGCCTCCTCAACGCATGTCTTTGCCGCAAGACCTCGCCTTCGCTCCACATGGCTTGGGCTACGTTGCCGACCTCGACTCAATGCCACAAGATCCAAAGGGGTTTTTGCACGTCGTAAACCATGCAGGGGTTGCACAGAAAAAAGGCGATACCGTCGAAATTTTTCGACACACGGGCCAGGTTCTGACCCACTCCAAGAGCATTTCTTTTGCCGACTTCGACACCCTAAATGGGGTGCATCCTCTGGCGGAAGATGTTTTCTATGTGACCAACGACTTTGGAAGCGCAAGTCACTGGGTGCAGACTTTCGAAAAATTCCTTCGCATTCCAAGAGGAGGCGTTCATCTTTTCAATAAAGGAAACATTCGCACCGTGGCGTCGGGCCTCTTTTTTGGCAACGGCATCACATCATCGCCAGGAGGCACTCGCCTTTTCGTGGCCGAAATGCTCGCACGCAATTTGCGAGTCTACGACATCGTGCCCGAAACGGGCGACCTTCGAGAACAGCCATCGTTGCCCTTGAACACAGCGCCCGACAACATTCGCTTCGACGGTGCAGGCCGACTTCTGGTTGCCGCGCACCCGCGCCTCCTCGACCTGAACGCGCACTCAAAGACTCCGCTGAAAGAAGACTCCCCGTCACAGGTTCTGGCTCTTTCTGGCTTGGCTGGTGCTGCGCCTTTGCAGCATGACACCATTGCAGTCGAAGAGGTGTGGAGCGATCCCGGATCCCATCTTTCAGCCGTGAGCACTGCGCTCGCGTTCGACGGCCACCTTTTGATGGGTATGGTTTACCGCGATGGCCTCATTCACTGCCAAAGAAACAATGAAGCACGGTGAAGGGAAAGAAACAAAAAATGCAGCTTTACGCCATATTGGGCGACCAGCTTTTCGACATCCGGAAATTTGGACCACCACTGGGAAGCCACGTTTTCCTTGCGGAAGATGATGAACTCTGCACGCGATTTCGCTACCACAAACACAAAATCATTTTGTTTCTTTCAGCCATGCGCGCGCACAGCGACGCCCTGGAAGCGGCCGGCATGCGGGTTCGGTATCTCTCGTTAGAGGCCCCCGACCCTCGTCCTTACGAAGAGAAACTTATTGCCCATGCCCGTGAAATTGGGGCGGAAGGCATTACCCTTTACCAGGTGGAGGATGCTTTTCTCGAAAGCCGACTGGAGCAAGCGTGTCGAAAAGCCGGCCTGCCCCTGACCATTCGAGAAAGCCCCGCGTTTGTAACCTCACGAGAGGAATTCGCATCGTACTTATCGAGCGTGCCCAAACCCTTTATGAAAACCTTCTATGAGAGGCAGCGCCGCCGCCTTGGCATCCTTATGGAGTCTGATGGCAAGCCAAAAGGAGGGCGTTTCAGTTTTGACGACGAAAACCGGCTCAAGCTTCCCTCGGGGCTCACACCGCCCGAAGTTCCCCGCGTTCGGCACGGCGCAAGAGTGGAACAGGTTTCAAAATTGGTGAACGAACGCTTCGGCGAGCACCCGGGCCGAAGCGAAGACTTCTGGTTGCCCACAACCCGCAGTGGGGCCAAAGCCTGGTTCGAATCTTTCCTCGAATCTCGACTCGAAAACTTTGGACCTTACGAAGATGCCCTGGGGCCTCACCCCTTTGTGTTTCACGGTGTTCTTTCCCCGCTCATGAACCTGGGGCTCTTGACGCCGCACGAGGTTTTGGAAGGTGCGCTCGATTTCGCAAGCAAAAAAGGGACACCGCTCGCTTCCCTCGAAGGCTTCGTGCGGCAAGTTGTGGGCTGGCGGGAATTCGTGCGCGGGATCTACCAAAACTTCCGTGAGCGAGAAGAGTCGACGAACGCATTTGGCCACACGGCGAGACTCACTCAAGCCTGGTATCAAGGGGACACGGGCATTGTGCCTCTCGATGAGGTGTTGGCAAAAGTCTTCCACCGCGGATACGCCCACCACATTGAACGGCTCATGGTTTTGGGGAACATCATGCTTCTTTCTGGCGTGCATCCCGTGGAGGCGCACCGGTGGTTCATGGAGATGTTCGTCGACTCCGCCGACTGGGTCATGGGGCCAAACGTTTACGGCATGAGCCAAATGAGCGACGGAGGGCTCTTCGCCACAAAACCCTACGTGTGTGGCTCGAACTATTTGCTGAAAATGGGGCCGTGGAAGAAAGGGCCCTGGTGCGACGCGCTCGATGGCTTGTACTGGGATTTCGTTGAAAAAAACCGGGAATTCTATGCGAAAAATCCCCGTATGAGCATGATTCTGGGAACACTCGACCGCATTTCAGCTGACCGGAGGCGAACTCTGGCTCAGGCTGCCAATGCTCTGAAAGCGGTGCTGGTCACAGAGTCCCTTCCAAAGATCCCCTAAACCTGTTTCCGGGGCCGTCACTTTTCAAGCAATTGCCTTTTGCCAAATGGGCGCGCAGGCTAGACTGTCTGGTTAACTTCCTAACACCCCACACTCCTCTTCCTTCACTGAGTCCAGTGTAACAAAACAACGAGAACGGAGATGTGTGTGGGGAGGGGGCGCCCCCGGGCTACTCCTTCCCTGAGTCAGGCGTCTCTCTGCGTTCGTCAGATTGAGGACTTGGCCTTTATCCTCAAGGCTTCAAGCGACTCGTAAGTTGTATCTCCTCCACGCCTTTCCGAAGGAGCGTGGATGTGGCCCCTCGAGTGCCGTCATTCATCTCTTGGGTACCAAAGCCCTACGAGTTTGAATGCGGGGTAGCCTATGACTTCGGCACGTGACTGGTCCACAAAACGATGTCCACCTTAGTATGTCTGTCGTTGGGTTCGTTTCAAAGTCTTTACGCTTTGCTTTTTTCAAGAGGGGATTCTCGTGACTTTTTCTCAAAGAAAAAACTTTCTTGTTTGCGCACTTTTATCGATTCCATTTTCTATTTCAATTGGTGTAACCCCGTTTCTGTAATTTGCTCCCAGAGCCCCCGAGCGGCTTGATTCGGAAAATGCGATTTTTTCGCATTTCGCCAAATCTGCGCCGAACGTTGAAAGATGGCTCAGGGCAAAAGAAAAGCCCCTCTGCGAAAT
>JADCJN010000272.1 GCA_020247005.1 Silvanigrellales bacterium | reverse complement strand
TACAGACGCGGGGTTGCACTATCTGGAGGAATGCGATAGGGCCGTGGACATAGGTATTTTCCTTTTCAAGAGCACGGGTTCTATTACTGCGGAAATTCATTGATCACCGCATGGTTGTTACGTGCGGCAAGAAATTGACAACTCTCTGGGACTGTCCGGGTGATACACTAAGGGGTCACACAACCCACATTATAGAGGTTCCTATGGGTCATTTCCACCTCGCGGCGGTTTGCACGATCATGGCAGTTGTTTCCACAACGGTCGCCTGCAAGGCTCGAAAATTCAATGCGTCTATCAAGGACACAGGCGTCTCTTCAAAACCCGTCCGTGGGCAGTTCGATCCCAACGACGTTTCCATTCTTTTTCCACTTCCGAACGATGTCCAAGGCATCAATCAGATGATGGGACTTGCCACAAAATCAGACACTGGTTCAGAACTCATTTCGCGTGAAAACTTTCAGAAAATTATTGAAATGACTGGTCACCCTGGCACCCAATACAAGTTGGCTGTCGACCATGGCGACGGTCCAAAGACAGAGACAATGAGAAGCGGTATCATAATGAAAGGGAAGCGAAAAGAGGGGCGACTGTTTGGTCAGCGAGGGCTCATCATGAAAATCGCGAACCCACCCGGTGAACAGGGTTTCGACTTTTCAAACTATGACATGTGGAAAATTGTCTCGCTGCGACTCGACCCTTGTGCACCCTCGTTTGAACACAACTTGAGCCCTGTTTTCAAAAAGATGACGACAGCACCCACAACCTTCGATGAGCAAGCTTGCCACCCACAACTTCGTCTCATTGCACAGCCTGTGCATGCAAAGGAATATGACCCTGAGCATGCACGAAATATGAGCGAAGATAGAGACAATCCCATTTATCTGGGTGCTCCCGTAAAAACCTCTGATTACACAATGCACTTAATTTACAAACTCGAGAATCAGGAGCTCAATTCGGCGCTCGCAGATTTGCAGAAGCTCAAAGACAATTGCGGAAACATTACCGAGAATCGAGCACTGGGACTGCATCCTTGTCTCACCGCGCAGGCACTCGGTGCCAAATTTCCCGAAGACCCCACGTCATTGGTGACTTCTTTGGTTAAGAAATACGCAAAGAATTTCACCACATTCGCATTCATGGGCACTGAGCTTGGTGACGACCCGTGGGTCTTTTTCGGAGGGCTCGTAAAGCCGGATGGTTCGTTGATTCACATGCAGAACCCTTCGCTCATGATCGACACTGCTGAAAACCCTATGCAGTCGAGTGGCAAAGGAAAGATGAGGATCCCCTTCGGCAATGGTTATTATCAAATGCTGACATTGCAGATGGCAAATGGAATTCCCATTATGGATCGCGTACGCGATGAAATGGCAAAAAGAGATGGTCGGACACCGGAAGAGATCTTCAACGCATTGTTGGCAAAAGACGCCTCTAAACCTGGCCAGGTTCCAATCACGCCCGTGGCCAACAAAAAGCGTGTCGTCAATGACATCTCAAAATATCTCGTGCCTAGCTTTCTTGCGTCCACCTCTGATGAAATCAGTAAAGCGAAAGCAGCGGGCACGGATCTTTCGCCTCTGCTGGAAAAAATTGGGAAATTCTATGAAGATGCTCTGGTCGTGGCTGATCCGCTCAAAGTCGATTTTTTCGCGACCGACTGCATGAGTTGTCATATGATAGACGCCGTTTCAAGGAGGATGGAACGAACGCTCGCGCTCCACGCTCCCGACAAACTGACTCAGTACCTGTCGGCACGTTCGTTTCAACCCGAGGCTGGCCATCGGGAGCACCCGGCTCCAACGGCCTACAAGCAAACGAACTACGAGGTCGTCAACTTTGGCCACTTTCACGACAAGCCATCTGTATCGCAACGTTCAGTGAACGAGACGATTCATGCTTTGATGATCATAAAATCCTCGTTTTCGGAACCCCACACGCGAACAGGCGACACATGCAAGCAGAAAGACCTCGAAGTGTGTCTGTCGCGTGTTTTTGTTCCAGCAGACACGTCTTGGCCTCAAGCTCAATCGGCACGGGTCTCGTATTTCAACGAAATGGAATGTCGAAAAGAAGTCTGCCCTAATTCTCCGCTACCCAATTTTCACCCTGTCGAAAAGCCACTCATCGCGAAGATAAATGGGGGTTCGTTCCTGAAAAGTGAACCCAAAAATCTTTCCGATTTGAAGGATTTTCAGAAATGTGAAATTAAAGACGCTGAAATTCCGATCTATGTCGTTGAAAAAGAATTGGTAAATGGGCACTATAAGATGCACACGCCTTACAAATGCTTTCAAGACCGTTCCGTAACGGCGGTTTACATCTGGAAAGACCACATTAAGTTTTAAGGTGGATGGTCAGACCAAGGAAAGAAAGAGGGTCCCGTTCTCGGTTGTTGCTCGGAGAACCTCCCCAGGCAACAAGCCCCGTGCTAAAAGCTGTGTTTGAATTTCAGAGGCCGTGCGTCCCGTGGCGTGAATACGACTGCGCACGTCTTCGTTCAAAAGATCTTCCAACCGGAATGCGGCGCGTGCAGGCATTTCCACGCACACAACGTCGCGGCCCTCCCTCACCAGCTGGACGCGAAGCAAACGAGCGAGAGCAGTGTGTGGGGGAACAATGTGTTGGAGCGCTTTGTTTTGCAGGCTCCCCTCCAAGCCCGAGCCCGGTTCCATATGCCAAGCGGAGGGGCCGCCCTCGAACGCCAAGGCCCTTTGCAGGGCACCCGCGGCGTTGAAGGGAACTCCCACGTGCCTGGCCGCCGTGAAAAGCGATCCGAGCAGGCGCATGACGCCAAAAAACCAGGGAGGGCCGGACGCACGAAACGTCCATGCTTCTTCGCCCAAAATCGCACGGGCATGGGCTCCCACACGAAAGTCGTCCTCGCGCGCGAGCCCCGGGCCTCGAAAGGGCAGAAAAAGCGCTTCGCACAATGCAGGAAGGCGTTGCCCTAATGCTTGCCACCCTGGAACGTCAGACGTGTCGAAGCCGGCACGTTCAAAATAAGGAACCAGGGGCACGGCGCGCTCTTCGAGGCAGACTTGCACAAGGCCTTTGAGAGCCGCCACCTGACGAACCTCTATGTGCGTAAAAACGCCGAAGTCGACAGCGGCACTGTGCCCCCGTGCGCGGCCAATGTTTCCCAAATGCGCGTCGGCATACAAGCGCCCTTCGGCAAACAAGGCGCCCAACGTGAAAGTAAACATGTCTTCCAAAAAGTGCGCTGCCTCACGTGGTTCCCACGCCGCGGCGCCGCGTGCCGACTCGAACGGCAACCAGTCCATGAGAAGGACGTCTTTTGTGGAAAGCGACACCAAGGGTTCTGGGATGGCAACAAGAGGCGTGTGAAGTGAGCCCCCGTCACCCTGCGCTGTGCCCGCACGGGCGGGGAAAACCCGCGCTGCGAACGCCCGCGCGTCGTTCAAATTGCTCGCCTCTTGGGTGTAGTCGAGCTCTTGTGCCAGTTGACACCGCAGCGCGGCCCCATGAGCCTCAAAGTTCACGCCTGCCGCCCGCGCAGGACTCAAACGGGCTGCAACAAGAAGCCAGGAAAGCTCCCTTTCGACCTGCTGAGCCAGGCCTGGGTACTGAACCTTGAGCGCCACGGGGCGGCCATCCCGTAGCCTGGCTTCGTGAACTTGACCCAAAGACGCGGTCACGGCGGTGGGGGAGATCCAGGCGAGAGCAGCCTTCGCTGCAGGAGCACGCACTTCGAGAAGGGCCTCCACTTTCTTCAAAGTCAGTGGTTTGGGCAGAGGCAAGCGTGGCACACTTTCGGTGCGTGCGCCTTCCTGGCGTGCAAAAAGAACTTGTGCGAATTTTTGCGAGAGTCCCGTGCGGCTGGAAAGAAGTTCGTAGGCTTTGCGACGTGCCAGCGCTTTCAAGCTGTGCATGGGGGGCCACCTCTGTTTTCGGAGGTCAAACCTTCAGCGTTGCTACAAGAGTTTTGAGTTTCGACGCGAATCCATCGAGTTCAATGGCTGACGCCAGGCTGTCTTTGGCACCGACGTTGGTGAGGTCGACACTCTTGGCAATGGTTTTCACAGAGCCCGCGATGTCTGACACCCCGCGCGCAGATTCCAACACCACCCGCGCGACTTCCTTGGTCGTCGCGTTTTGTTCTTCCACCGATGCCGCAATGGTGGAGTTGATGGCATTGAGACGCTCAATGTTTTTTGCAATACTTGCAATGGCATCGACTGCTGCACCGGAGTCTTTTTGAAGGGCACTGATGCGCGCTGTGATGTCTTCTGTTGCCTTCGCGGTTTGTTTTGCAAGCTCTTTGACTTCATTCGCAACCACGGCGAATCCTCGCCCGGCCTCGCCTGCACGCGCCGCCTCAATGGTGGCATTGAGAGCCAAAAGGTTGGTTTGCTGCGCAATAGACGAAATGACCTTTGTCACGTTGCCGATTTCTTGCGAGCTGATGCCGAGCTGGGAAATGGTGGTGTTGGTTTCGAGTGCGCGCTTGAGCGACTCGTTCGACATCACCGAGGCCTCGGAGCACGACTGGGCAATTTCACGGATGGACGCCGACATTTCTTCCATGTTGGTGGCTACGGCCTGAACTCCGCGAGAAACCTGCTCCGACGCTGCCGCAGCACTCGTGGTGTCCGCACTTGCGCGGCTTGCGTTCTCTTGCAGGGCTTTCGAAGTTGTCGACAGGGCTGCACTGGAATGCGACAAAAGGGATGACGTTTCGTCGAGTGTGCGGCGGAGTTCCACTTTTTCCGTCACCACGCTCCAGGTGGCCATGAAGCCTTTCACGGAACGATCGGTGTCGAAGAGGGCATTCACCATCAGTTCAAGTTTCTCGGGCCCGAGTTCAATAATAGAACGCAAAGGCAAATTGCGCTCATCGCGCAGAAGCCTGCGCTGGTGGGCCGGGTCTTTGTGGAAAATGTCGAGGCAAGAGCCGAGAACTTTGTCGGCGCGCACGGGAAGAAGCTTTTCGATGCTCCGGAAGGTTTCCAAGCTTCGCGCGTTCACAAAACGAATAAACAAGTCTTTGTCGCACATCAAAACATTGATGGGAATTTGCTCAAGCATTGAGTTATAAACTTGTTCCGCTGCCGCAGTCTCGTCCCCTGTCGCATTTTCCGTGGCCATGTCGTCACTCCCGGTCGCATAAGGTTGCTGCCATTCCCACTCATCCCACCGAGCTTACCAAGCTCTTTCACAGCAAGGCTTTCGCAATCCTGACGCCTTCCCCAGCTTCCACCAGAGAACTGACGCCGGCGGAACGAATTGCCGACTCCGTTGAATGCCGCGGACTGTCGAGCTAAGGTGTCGCCGTTTCCCAGGCCTGCCCCTCGGCCCCCTCCTCCCTTTTTCCTTTCGGTTCCAGGAGTCCCCACGACCATGAGTGAAGTCCAGCGCAATCTTCTTGCAGACATCCAGACGAAGTTCGAACCTATCCGGAGGTCTCTTTGACACCCCCCTGAAGAGACGCCGCATTCAGGAAATCGAGTCGGAGAGCAACACGGACCCCAACTTCTGGAACGACCGGAGAACGTCGTCCAAGCTCTTGAAAGAAAAAAAGGCTCTTGAAGATGGCATTCAATCGTCGGAAAGCCTCTCGCGGCGTTTTGAAGACGCCCTGGTGCTCATTGAGTTTGGCGAGTTGGGAGACGACGCCTCGAATCAGGAGGCCGATGCCACCCTTGCCGCCCTGCACAAGGAAGTCAGCGAGCTTGAAGTGAAGAGGCTGTTGTCGGGCGAAACCGACCGCAACGCGGCCATTGTCCAGGTCAACGCAGGAGCCGGGGGAACCGAAGCCTGTGACTGGGCGTCCATGATCCTCCGCATGATCCTGCGCCACGCGGACATCCGCGGCTGGAAGTCGGAAGTCGTCGACGAGGTGGAAGGCGACGGAGCCGGCATCCGGAATGCGACGGTCACCATTGAAGGCGAGTACGTTTACGGACTTATGAAGTCGGAAATCGGTGTCCACCGTCTTGTTCGCATCTCCCCTTACGACTCCAACGCGCGCAGGCACACTTCCTTTTGTTCTGTTTTCGTGAGCCCCGTGGTGGACGACGACATCAACATCGAAGTGAAGGACTCCGACCTGCGCGTGGACACCTACCGAGCGGGTGGCGCGGGTGGTCAGCACGTGAACAGAACCGACTCTGCCGTGCGTATCACGCACATCCCCTCGGGTGTTGTGGTTCAGAGCCAAAGTCAGCGGAGCCAGATTCAAAACCGCGAAACCTGTATGAAGCTCTTGAAGTCAAAACTCTATGACATTGAAATTGCCAAGCGCACCGCGGATTCGAGAGTCATCGAAGATGCCAAAATGGACAATGCCTTTGGGTCGCAGATCCGCTCCTACGTTCTGCACCCCTATAAGCTTGTGAAAGACACCCGAACGCTTCACCAGTCTTCCGACCCGGGACGCGTTCTTGATGGCGACATCCAAGAATTTGAAATTGAGTTCCTCCGTCAGTCGGCGGCAGGGTCTTTTAAAGGCAAGGGCCTTGCGGCCGAAGAAGATTAAGGACACCCACGACCGATGACGGCACACACTCCCCACGACGGACTTGCCTCCGACCTTCTCGCTATCATCCGCGACTTTCACGATTTTCCGAAACCGGGCATCGTGTTCAAAGACATTGCCCCCCTCTTGCGAAACCCCGACGCGTTTCGGCGTGTGCTTGGCCGCATGGCTGAACATGCGAAGAAAAACGGCGCAACCCAAATTGTCGGCATCGAGTCGCGGGGCTTTTTGTTTGGGTTGCCACTGGCGCTGGAGCTGGGGTTGCCTTTCGTGCCCGCTCGCAAAAAGGGAAAACTGCCAGGACCCGTGCATTCCGAGTCGTATGCACTCGAATACGGTGTCGACCATGTGGAAATCCAAACGGACGCCCTGCCCAAGGGGTCTCGCAGCCTCATTGTCGACGACGTCATTGCCACCGGCGGCACAGCCGCGGCCGTGGGGGGAATGATTGCCCGTCACGGTGCTCCGCAGGGAGCCTCGGTGGCCGGCTATTCTTTCCTCATCGAACTCGGTTTTTTGCCAGGCCGTGAGGCCTTATTGAAAGCCACGCCGGGTGCCGAGGTGTCTTCCATCATCGTCCTGTGATCGCTCCGGAACGAAGGGATTCCATTGCAATCAACATGACCTCGACAAGAGCCTCGCGTGAAGAACGTCCTCAAGGCTTTCTCGTGGAGCGGAGAACGGCTATTCTTTAGGCTATAGGTTTCTCTCTGCTCATTTGAATGGGAGTTCCGACATGCGTGTCCCTGCTCTTCGTCATTTGCGACCCCTGCCTCTGGTCGGGCTGGCGCTCAGCCTGATTGCGTCCTGTTCCCCTCGAGGATTCAACCAGCGGACCGCTCCCGCTTCAGGTGTGCGAAATGACACTCAGACGAGCACCATGGAAGCGGAATGCAAGCTGAACGACAAAAGAATGAATTCCGTTCTTGCCCCAGTGTATGCGTCTTACTGGAAAAACACCCGTGTGGATCTCTACCGTGCCATCGCGAAAGCATACGCAGATGTGAAGCCAGAGTGTCTCGGCTATTACGCAGGCGCCCGCTACAGCACGGACAAAGACGGCTTCGGCTCGACACTCTTCAACAAAATCGCACGACTGGGTTCAAGGTTTCCTGAGCTTCTGACAGACCCGGGCATTGTGTTTCGCCTCGACGAATTCATCTCCTTCGCAACGCCTCAAGCAGCGGCAGAGCCTGACCCTTGGAAAATGCGGACGGCTTTCGCAGAGCATCTTGAATCCACGCAAG
>JADCJN010000271.1 GCA_020247005.1 Silvanigrellales bacterium | reverse complement strand
CGCAGAGGGGCTTTTCTTTTGCCCTGAGCCATCTTTCACCGTTCGGCGCAGATTTGGCGAAATGCGAAAAAATCGCATTTTCCGAATCAAGCCGCTCGGGGGCTCTGGGAGCAAATTACAGAAACGGGGTTACACCAATTCCGAGCGGCGGGAATGCGGCACTTTCAAAACGTGTCGTGAAGCGTGGTGAAGGGCTGGAATGCCTGGCGACAACATTTGAGGATGCCGACGACGATGCGTTGAGTTTCAAATACTCATGGCTGAAGAACAACCGTCCTTTGGAGTCGGCGACGGGGCCGAAGTGGGTTGTGGAGAGCGGAGGCCCGGGCGACAAAATCACGTGTCGCGTGGTGGCCTCCGACGGTTCTTCCGACAGCGAGCCTGTAGTTTCGCTCGAGGCTGTTTTCGAGCCCGCACCAGGATCCCCTGTCGCGGAGGCAACCGCGCAAGTGGGTGCACCTCTTGTCGCAGCCCCCGCAAGCACGCCCACGCCTTCAGGCGAGGGTGCCGCATCACTCACCCCTTCTCCCACTCCCACTCCCGATGTCGCATCTCCGCCTGACTTCGTGAACGCAGCTCCTGCTGTTGCTGTTGCTGGTTCGACCTCGGTGAGCCTGAACGAAGACTCCACTGCCAACATCGCGCTGGCGCAGGGCACCGACGCAGACGTCGCGACACAGGGCCAAACCCTTCAGTACGTGGTCCGCACCGCGCCCAGTCAAGGTGCACTGGGGACTTGGCCTGCCAGCGCTCTGAGCGCGCAATCGATTTCATACACTCCAGCCGCGAATTTCAATGGGTCGGATTCTTTCACATATGCCATTTGCGACTCCAACGTTCCAACTTCGGCATGCACGGCCGACGTGGTTGTGACTGTCACAGTGCAGCCCGTAAACGACGCCCCCTCTGTCGCTGTGGCCGGTGGGGCAAGCATCATGACCAACTCCGACGAACCTGAGTCTGTGGTTCTCGACCGCGGTTTCGACCCCGACGTGGCAATGAATGGACAAGTGCTCACGTACCTTGTTTCCGTCGCGCCATTGCATGGATCGCTGGGAACCCTGCCCGCGAATGCGTCCACGGGAGGGCAAGTCACCTACACCCCCAACTCAGGATACTCTGGAACCGACTCGTTTTCCTATTCTGTTTGTGATTCCAACAGCCCGACAAATGCCTGCACAACCGCGAGAAACGTGAGCGTCTCTGTCGTCTCTGTTCCTTTTGCCCCTGCTCTGTCGTTCGATGTTGTTTCCTCGCCGAATATGGACGTCGATGGCCAAGGCCTCCCGGACGAAGCCTTTGGCACGGAAGTCATCTTTACCGTTACAAATTCGGGCCTTTCTTCAACGGCACTGCTCGGTGATCCCGAATTGACAGGCAGCACCAATCGTTTCTCCGTGACGACAAACACATGCGCCAACGTAGGCCTCGCCCACATGGAAACCTGCACCATTGGCGTGACGCCTCGTTCCATTGAAAATGGAAACGGCTTTTACACAGCTTCGCTCAGCATTGGCGATGGAAGTGTGTCCACGGCCCCTGCCGCTTTGAGTGGAACGGCGACAAACTTCGCAAGCGCGTTGCCGGCTGCCGCACTGTCTATCAGCCCCACGAAGGCGCTGAATCTCGACGTCACGGGGCCAGGATCGCCGGCCGTTGGGACGCCCGTCACCTTCACAGTGACAAACACAGGCGGACAGGCCACGGAAAAAATTGTGGTTCCCGACATAGCGGGCGATTTCGTCGCCTTGCTGGAGATGACTGCAGACACCTGCGACGGCCAAGGGCTTGCTCCAAACGAAACTTGCACCATCACAGTCACACCCAAAGCTTCCACAAACAGCGTTGGTCTGGGGTCTCTTTATCTGAACGCGGGAAGTGTCCATGCAATTGCCACGGTGGGAGGAAGAGCGTCGGGCTTTTCGAGCCTCAAAGAATTGTCCATGAGTGCGACGCGCACCACGCTCCACTCCATTGCGGCCTACCAAGGAACGTACTCGACCGTTGTTACCGTCACGAACAACGGAACACAGGCAACCGGCCTCCTTCTGGTGGATTCGAATCGCAACCTTGCGTATCATGGTCTCGATTTCGGCTACTTTTGGGTGCCTGGAAACGCTCCGGCAAACGAGTGCGTCGGTCAGTCGCTGGCGGCGGGCGAGAGTTGCACTGTTGAAGTGCAGCATCTGGCTTGGGCGGATGGAGAAACCATTGGTTACGTTTCTGTCGGCGATGGAACGGGAGCCTTCGCGTCTCTGTTCCTGACGGGCAACGCGAGCGGGTACGATGTCCCCTTTTCGGTGAACCTGGACGAATCCGACTCCAATGTGGCTTTGCAACCTCAACTTTCGTTCTGGTTGACGTATCAGGATAACGAAGACGGCAATGGAGTCGCAGGGTGGAGCCCAGGCTTGTCGTTTCCCCTCATGAACGTGCAAGGTTTGGTGTTGAGAAATCGATTTGGGATCGATGAAGATGTCCAAAGACACCCCACCGTCACCAATGGCATTCCGGAAGACCTCACCGCCCAAGTCGTCCCCCGTTTTGTAGAAGATCCCAACAACTCCTCGCGTCTTATTGAAGTCGTTGGCACGGAAATCATTCTGCCCTGCGAAAGCAACTACGCGTTGACTGCCGATGCGACGGTTTCGAATTTTCAGGCGAACGGAAACTTCCAACTCGAGCACCATCAGGTTGTTTTGGAAACAAGCAGGACTCCTGCGCAAAGTGCGAGTGGAAGTTACAGTGTCTCTTCCGGTGACTCTCTGGGCAACCTCTCATTGTACGACTCTCAGGGCGACTCCACTGTGGCGTGTGGGTCGGTGGGCACACGGACTCTGTTTCATTGGTTCCGCTGGCGTGAGGACCTGGGCAACGGAGATTACGGCGCATGGGCCTTTCCGCACCGGGCAAGCCGCGTGAAGTTTGTGGCAAACATCCGCGCGCAAACCGGAACAGGGAGCGAGGTCAACGAAAACTTCGACTTTGGATCGTTCGGAGGCAACCTGATGTTGCCAGAAGGCGCCTTGGAGTCGACGTCGCGGGTTCTGACGCACAGCGACGTGGCCTCGGGTGGGGGGTTCCAAGTGTCGATGCCCCGAGAAAACGTGCAGCTGTTTGGCGACACCGTCGATTCCATGATTTACAAAGTCCAGTCGCCTTGCTCCACAAACTTTTATGTTGAGTTGTGGGCCTTTTTCCCCTGGAAATTTCAGAACAGGGACACCGGGTATGCCAGCATCACCGAGTTGATGGTGAGCGTCGACGGCGCCCCCTTTACGAGTTTAGGCGCAGCAATGCATTGGCGGACGGAGGGGTACTGGCCTTCCACTTTGGTTCAAACCTACACCCACGGGAATGCCTCGGGAACCTGCGACAACATCCCCACGGAATTCCGCTATGCGCTGCGCTTCAGGCCTTCAGGGCACCCCGATATCCGCACGAACCCCATTCCCCTGGACGATTTCCAGCACCAGTGGAACTACTTCGGCGGCTCCACGTTCACATTGCCTTCGCCCTAATGCGACGGGTGCGAAACACCTTACTTACGTCACAGCATGTCGAGAAGAACGGCCGTGATGTTGTCTTCGCCCCCTCGGTGCCAGGCCTCTTCCACTAGGGCCTTCGCGGCCTCGGCGGGCCGATGCTCGTACCGATTCAGCAGGTGTAAGATGTCGGCGTGCAGAAGCTTGTTGGAAAGCCCGTCGCTGCACAAAAGCCAACGGTCGCCGGCACGCGCATCGAAACGCACGATGTCGGGCTCGGAAGGAGGCACCACACCGATGTTTCGGACAAGAACATGGCCCATGGGAACCCGTTCTGCCTGTTCCCTTTCCATGCCGAGTCGTATCTGCTCGTTTGTCAGAACATGGTCCATGGTGATCTGAAAAAGCTGCCCCTGCCTCAGAAGGTAAGCGCGGCTGTCGCCCACATGCGCCACGGTGACGGTGCCTTCCGACACGGTCCAACTCACCAGGGTCGTGCCCATGTTTTCCAGTTCGGGAACAGCGCGTCCGCGTTCTGCCACCTGGCGTGCCGCCTCTTTAAAGGTTGTTCGCATAAGCACGCGCGCTCCGGTTTCCTCGGCGGGAAATCCGACTTCAAAGGCTCTTTCCAGCGACACTTGGACGAGGTCAATGGCCATGCGGCTGGCTTCCTGGCCTCCGCGGTGTCCGCCCATGCCATCTGCCAAAAGCGCAAAGCGCCCCTGAGGGTCGATGAACAGGGCATCCTCGTTGCGTTGTCGCACACGCCCGACGTGGGAGAGCCCAAAACCCGTGGTTCTCAATGGAAGCCCTCCCTGTTGGCTTGTGTCCTGACTTCACCGTGCTCTCATGGTAAGGAGGTGTGCACCTGAACACCAGTTCCCGCTTTTTTCTCACGTTTTGTTTTGCGCAGGGAGACTCCGGCATGCACCGACTCTTTTGGCTCGACCTGGAAATGACCGGCCTGGAGCCTGGCACGCACCGCATTCTGGAAGCTGCCGTGGTGGTGACCGATCTGGAACTCAAGCCGCTGCATTCCTGGAGCACAGCGGTTTTTCAGCCGCCCGAGGTGCTTGGGCTCATGGACGATTGGTGCCTGCGAACTCACGGTGAAAGCGGGCTCTTGTCGCGGGTGCCACAAGGTGTTTCTGAAACTGAGCTCGATGACGCATTGTGCAAACTGGCGCGCGCGCATTTTCCAGGCGAAAAAATTGTTCTTTGCGGCAATTCCATTGGCCAAGATCGTCGCTTTGTGGAGGCTTGGCTTCCGCGCTTCGCAGCCACTCTGCACTATCGGCTCCTGGACGTGTCGAGCTTCAAAATTGTGTTCGAGAATCGTTACAAGAAAAAATACGCGAAAAAGAACAAGCACACCGCTGTGGAAGACGTCCTCGAGTCCATTGAAGAGCTGCGTTACTACCTGAGCTTCCTCGATGCGGAGAAGCTTGCGTGACCAACGAAGCTCTCGATCCCGTTGCCTTCCTCTCGGGTGCGCACAACGACCCTATCGATGCCTCCACCGTGAAAGCTCTTGTGGCCGCGTTTCGTGGCCATTCGGCTTCTGAGCTGGCCCTCGCTCTGGAAAAGGCGGACGCTCTGGACTTTGCTGTCGACCCGCTGGAGCGGCTCGGCACACCTCTTGACGCAGGGCTCATTGCGGGGCTCGCCCCCCGCCTCTCCGTTCTCGACGTCTCTGGGCGTCCCCTGCGCGACCCCGAGGCCTTGGGTGAACTTGTGTTCTTGCGAAGCCTGGCCTGCGCGGAGTGTGGCCTTGCGGATGTCTCGTGGGCCGCAGGCCTTGCCGCACTCACCAGCCTCGACGTTTCGCGCAATCATCTCACAACCCTCGCGCCTCTGCGCGCCACCGTGCGACTCGAACGACTCAAGGCCGCGTCGAATCTTATCGACGACCTCGATGCCCTGAGCCCGTTGCGCCAATTGCGTTTTTTAGACGTCAGCGACAACCGCGTCCGCGATCTCTCGCCCCTGCAGGATGCCCTGCGGCTGAAGGAACTCCTGTTCCGGAACAACGGGGTCCGAAGTTTGAAGCCACTGAAGGACCTCGGCGAGCTTTTTCGCGTGGCCTGTGGCGGCAATCCGCTGGGCGAAGACGACTATGACGTCATCCCAAGGAGCGTGCGCGTTGAATAACAGCATGGCCGGGTCGGGGGAATTCAGGCACGGCGTTGGCAGTGCGTTCTTCTTTGGAAAGTTGAGTGAAGTGAAAATTGGGATCCGCGGGAGGGTGTCCCACCGACCAGGGCGAAGGCCCCAACACACGTCCCAATGAGGTGTGTAGACGCTGCGTTGTTTGTCTGGACTCTGCCGCCATCAAGGGGCGGACCACAGCCACTCCGTCGGCAAACGCCGGGCCGAAGGCATCGATGTCTTCGGCGCGAATGCCACCCATCCAAAAGGTGGGTACGGGCCGCAAGAGTTTGGTGAGCGCCCGGGCTGTTTGCACTCCCAATGGCATCGCGCTCTTCTCACCGTACTGGAGCACGGGTCCGATGCCGGCGAAGTCTACAAACTCTGCCAAGTCGGCGCCCGTGGCATGAAGGGGATCGAGAGACCGAGGAGACGAAATTTCAATGCCCAAAAAGCGTTCGGCCCCCAAGACTTCTCGCATGCGGGCGAGGGAACCGAGATTCTGGAAGGCGCTTTGTGCCGAGGGGTTCGCGCGGCTGCGCAGAAAAACCCCGTGACACCCCAGACGCAAGGCCAAAAGAGCGTCGTCCATGACGAAAACGTAACCGCCGCGGGCGCGCCAGGTTTCCGCGAGCCGTTGGAACACACCCGCTTCGGTGGTTGTCAGGGGGGCACCGTCCACACGGAAAAAGAGGGACGTGACTCCTGTGTGGGCGAGGTCGTCCCACTGCGGACCCGAGTCGCCTCGTCTTGCGAGTTCGGCATCGACAATGAGGCTCAGCCGCAGGCGTGATCGCAAAAAATCCATGGTGCGAAGCCCTCCTTTTTGGTGCCGGGCCAGCAAAACCCGAGGGAAAGCCCCGAGCGAAACCCCAGTGACAAAGAGGCACTGAGTCAGGATTCTCCACTCAGTTCCAGTCCAACAACTTGCGAGGTTGAACTCTAACTGTATCGTCTACATTCAAAAAATCCGCAAGGAAGAGCGTGTCCCCTGCTTTCACCAATCCGCGCTCCGGCGCTTTGAAGCCGCGTTCAGGAACGTTGAACCCGTGTTCGGACGTCACGGGCAAGGGTGGGGGTTCCCACGAAAGACCTGGACCTGCAAGAACGAATGAGTTCCCCGACAGCAGGCGCTTTTCATAAGGCTCCGCCGGCAGGCGCACTGTGGCATAGTGCGGTGTCATGGCCTGAGGTGGCTGCAGCCGGGCCAAAACGTCGTCCGCACGCACGTCCATGCGATCGACGAACCGAAAAACGGCCGCGTCGTCGACGCTCCAAGGGTCGACAGCCTCGCGTCTGAGGGTTTCGCACATCCCCGCAGAGCCCAGGCGGGCGGCAAGGTCGCGGGCGAGGCAGCGCACGTAGGTTCCTTTTCCGCAAACCACCCGCAGGAGTGCGCGGGGCGCGCCGTCTTCACCGTGATAAAAATCAACGCATTCGAAGGAATGAACTTCGACCGTACGCCGCTTCGTTTCAATGTCGACAGGCAGTTTGCCTTCGGCCCGCATGTATTCGTAAAGGGGGCGTCCTCCCACCTTCAATGCCGAGTAAGCGGGGGGTGTCTGCTGTATGGCCCCCCGGAAAGAGGCGAGGGAGGCCTCCACAGACGCTCGACTCACCTCGTTCACGGGAGCCTCCCGCACAACACGACCGCTGGGGTCGAGAGTGTCGGTTTCACTGCCGAAACGCACTGTAAAAAGGTAACACTTGCGGCCCTCCATGGCATCGTCGGCAAGCCGTGTGGCGCCTCCGAGCATGATGGGCAGAAGGCCACTTGCGAAGGGGTCGAGCGTTCCCAAATGGCCAATGCGCTCTGGCGACAGCGCTCGCTTGAACGCGGAAACAACGGCGTGGCTTGTTGGCCCGGCGCATTTGTCGACCAAAACCAAGCCATTGACCTTCCGAAAGGTCTTCTTCATTCGCTTTTCCGGCGCTCCCGTGACGTGGGCGCTTCCGTGTCGTCGCCTTCTGCATCGGCACGAGGCTCGACGTCCGATACGCCTTCGAGAGCATGCTCGCTCCGCTCACGATCGAGAGACGCAAACAGTTCACCCATGCGGGCAGCCCGTTCAATGGTTTCGTCGTAAAAGAAATGGACATGCGGCGTGTAGCGAAGCCCCAAAGCTTCGCCCAGGGAACGGCGGAAATAACCCGCCGCGTTTTTTAAACCCTGGGCGACACCTGCACGGAGCGACTCGTCACCCAAAACGGAGTAATAGACGCGCGCGATTTGCAGGTCGGGCGAGACTTTCACCGCGTTGAGGGTCACATTCCGGACGCGAGGATCGGACACCTCACCACGCACGAGCATCAAAGCAAGATGCTCGCGAATGGCTTCACCGACCTGAAGAATTCTCTTGTTCGCCATATCGCCTTACAGGGTGTCGGGGGTTTCTTCGATGATGAACGACTCAATGACATCGCCCACCTTGAGGTCGTTGTAACCCTCGATGCCAATGCCACACTCGAAGCCTTGGACGACTTCTTTTGCATCATCCTTGAAGCGCTTCAGCGAACCGATGCGACCCGTGTAGATGACGATGTTGTCGCGTATAACGCGGGCGTGCGAGTTGCGAGTCATCTTTCCGTCGGTCACTGCGGAACCCGAAATGACGCCGATTTTGGGCACCGAGAACAGGTTGCGCACTTCTGCGTGGCCCTGGACCTTTTCCGACTTGATGGGCGCGAGCTTGCCCACCATGGCAGACTGAACGGTGTCGATGAGCTCATAAATGATGTTGAACACTTTCACATTCACGCTACGCGCTTCTGCGACTTGGGATGCCGCACGGTCGGGGCGCACGTTGAAGCCCAGAATGATGGCTTCCGAAGCTTCCGCAAGCGTGATGTCGGTTTCCGTGATGCCACCGACGGCCGACAGAATAATGCGGTTCTTCACCTTTTCCGTGTCGAGCTTCGCAAGCGCGCCGCGGATAGCTTCCACAGAGCCATGGGTGTCCGCCTTCAGAATGATAGGCAGCTCTTTGGCCTTGTTGCCGTCGCCGGCCGCAAGCTTCGCCATGATGTCTTCCAAAGAGGACTTCTGGTTGGCTGCAAGGTCTTTTTGGCGCTGTTTCTCGATGCGGAAAGCCACGGCCTCCTTCGCAATGGCATCGTTCACCACGCAGTTGAAGGTGTCGCCTGCCGCGGGGACTTCCGAGAGGCCGAGAATCTCGACGGGCATCGCAGGAAGAGCTTCCTTCAGGCGATTGCCCTTGTCGTCGAACATGGCACGCACGCGGCCATAGGTGCGTCCCGCCACAAACCAGTCTTGTTGTTTCAGCGTCCCTTGGGTGACGAGCACCGTGGCCACAGGGCCGCGGGCCTTGTCGAGTTTGGCTTCAATGACGAAGCCGCTTGCGAGGCCTTCGGGCGCTGCACGAAGGTCAAGGACGTCGGCTTGAAGAAGGATGCCTTCCAGAAGCTCAGGGATCCCCTGCTGCGTTTTTGCAGACACGGGAATGAACATGGACTCGCCGCCCCACTCTTCGGGAGTGATGCCATGACCCGAAAGTTCGCGCATGATGCGTTCCGTGTTCGCGCCCGCTTTGTCGACCTTGTTCATGGCGACAATGACGGGAACTTTCGCAGCCTTTGCATGGGCGATGGCCTCAAGGGTTTGAGGCATCACGCCGTCATCGGCAGCCACCACGAGGATGACGACATCGGTGACCTGAGCGCCGCGAGCACGCATTTGGGTAAACGCTTCGTGGCCAGGGGTGTCGAGGAAGGTGATTTTGCGACCGTCGCGTTCCACTTGGTACGCGCCGATGTGCTGGGTGATGCCACCGGCTTCGCCACCCGCGACGTCGGCCTTGCGGATGGCGTCGAGGAGCGAGGTTTTGCCGTGGTCAACGTGGCCCATGATGGTGATGACGGGCGGACGGGTGAGGGACTCCGTTTGCGCCGTATCGGTAATCGATGTTTTCTTCGTATTGAGAATGTCACCAATGGTGACAGTCGTGTTCTGGACTTCGTATCCGAATTCCTGAGCCACAAGAGTGGCGGTTTCCATGTCCAGAACTTGGTTGACACTCGCCATCATGCCAAGGCCCATGAGCGCCTTGACAACGGCCGACGACTTTACAGCCATTTCGCCAGCAAGGTCGTTCACAGAAATGCTCTCGTTCACACGAACGATACGCTTGGCCGCCTTCATAGGCGTCGATTCCACCTTGTGACGGTGGTCTTTGCGACGAGCACCACCCGGCTTGCGACGGTTGGGGATCATGGTGCGGACTTGAGGAATGGCCTCGCCACTTTCGTCGACGGCGACCAATTCGAGGTCAGGGTCGAACTCACCCGTTTGCCCGCCATGACGGCCACCCTTGGCGGGTAAGCCCTTCTTGCGGTTCTCTTCTTCTGCCAGCTTGCGCTTGCGGAGTTCGAGCTCTTTTTCTTTTTCGCGAGGACGCGAAGGGCCTTCCTTGCCTGCGGGTTGGTCGGTGGATGCACCGCCTGCGGCCGGGCTGCCGAAGCCACCTGGACGAGGGCCAAAACCACCGGGAGCACCGGCCGGACGAGGGCCGTAGCCACCCGGAGCGCCTGCTGGACGAGGGCCATAGCCACCCGTCGAGCCAGCGGGACGAGGGCCGTAGCCACCCGGAGCACCTGCAGGACGCGGCGCGCCGTAACCGCCACGCATTTGAGCTTCGCCGGGGGCGGCAGGACGCACGTAGCCAGGCCCGCCGGGTTGGCCTTCGCCAGGGCGGTACACAGGACGCACGTAACCGGGCCCGCCGGGCTGGCCTTCGCCAGGACGGTAGGCAGGCCGCTGGTAGCCGCCTTCTGTGCGGTAGGTGCCGCCTTCGGCAGGACGCATGCTGTCGCTTCGGAAGCCTGCTTGGTTGCGGCCTTCAGGACGGTATGTGGACACGCCTCCTGCTGGATTCACATCCGCACGGCGGATGACCGTGGCACCACCTGCGGGAGGAGCCTGACGCACGACCGTGGCGCTTGAGCCAGGTTCCGCCGAGGGACGCGAAAGGACAGTAGCGCCTGCAGATCCGGCGTCGGGTGCTGCCGGAGAAGGCGTTGCACCTGCACGAAGGATGGTTGCACCGGAAGGTGTCGAAGCCGAAGGACTGCCGAAAGGTTTCACAGAAGGTTCCTGTATCGAGGTCGCGTTGACGCCACCAAAGTTCGCTTGTTCCTGCGAACGTGTGGCTTGCGGAGCAGAGCCTGTGGGCACCGAAGCGGACGCGACCGACGGAGCCGACGAAGCGCTGGGGGCCGAAACACTTGGCCTAACAGCGGCTGTATCAGGAGAAAGAGCCGACCGCGAGGCAAATTCAGCGGGCGAAGGAGCTGCCTTCACCGGAGGAGCGGACGCAGGCGCCGTTTCGAACGCCGCAGGTGCCGAAAGAGGCCTTGCCGCCGGCGGGGGAGTTTCGACAGCCACCACTGAGGGCGCGGGCGAGGCGGCCATGCCGCCTTCGGCGTCGCTGCCTTCCTCGGTGCGTGGGGCATCGGCGCGACGGCGAATGATAACCTTGTTCGCCGACTTTGCCGCTTCCTTGTCGGGATTGCGGCCCGAGCGAATGTACACGCGAAGCTTGTCGGCTTCCGAGTCGCCCACGGCATTGAAGTGATTCTTCACTTGGATACCGAGGTCACCGAGCTTCGCCAGAGCGGTTTTGGTGTCGATGTTGAGTTCCTTAGCGAGATCCAAGACCCTAATGCGACTCATCCAGAAGCGCTCCTGAAAACGATTGTTCGGTGCACGCACACTCTTGTAGGCGCTTCGTTCCGTATTTTCAATCCTGCCGACGATTTTTCGCCTGCACGACGGAACGCCTCCGCTGCGATGACGATGCGTCTTTCGTCTTCGCTTCGGACGGGGTTAAAGTGGGCCTTACGGCCGCATCACGACGAAAGCAACATTCCCTTCAGAACGCGCTGGACGTATTCCTTCTGTTCAACGAGGAGGGCCTTCACGACGGTCTCCTTTCCAAAGAAGGTTTCGCCCAGGGCGGGGGAAGAAAGTGCGAGGCGTACGCAGAGGATGCGCGGCGCATAGCGTGTCACCAGCGATTCACAGTGACGGTAAAAGCGATCAGAACCGTCATCACTCACGACGAGGATGCGCGTCAAGGCCTGAGGCCGAGTGTCTTGTCCTCGTGCCGCAAGTTTGATGAAGCCAGCCTCTTCTCGTTGCAAGAGAGTCTCGATGTTTTCGAGGCCGCCGCGCATCTTGCCGCAGCGCCGCGCGAACGCGAGCGCCGACTTGAAGCCGTCGGTGAGGGGAAGATGAGGAACGCGGAGTGTACCGTCGGCACGGAGAGTGCGCGCCGCGCCCTCGAGGAGCGCGAGAAGCTTTTCCCTATCGGGATCAGCTTCCCAGGACTTTGGAAGTTTCAGCATGAATCTTTCCGGAGAATTTATAGGGCAAACCCGTTTTCACGGCGATGTCGTCGGGGGAATTGGAAGCAAGTTGTGCAAAGTCGGTGAAGCCAGCTGTGTGAAGAACCGCAGCGGTGTGTTCGCCAACGCCACGAAGCTTCATCCAATATTGAAGAACGGTGCCTGGAACAGCCTTCGGATCGACTTTTTCAGGGTCCATGAGTGGAGCGGGTTTGCTTTTTGCCACAAGGGCATCGAGCGCAGCGTCGCGCACGTTTTCTTCGCTCACGGCAGAACCTTCGGCAACGTCTTCGTCAAGCCCGGAAGGGCCTGCAAGCATGGCTTCGAGTTCGTCGTCACCCACGTCCGATTCTGTTTTCGCATGACGGCGAGCAGCGAGCTCTGAGGCGCCTGCCACAACCTGTTCCGCTTCTTCGGGCGAGAGTCGAAGGAGCTTCACGAGGGTTTTCGGGTCCATGCGGGCAACGTCCGACGGATCTTTGTAGCCTTCGTTCACCAAAATTTCGGCGCGCATTTCGCCCAAGGCGGGAATCTGCGAGAGCACCACGCGGTATTCTTGCACGAGCTCACGCATTTTCGCTTCCGAACGGATGTCGACTTTCCAGCCCGTGAGCTGAGCCGCCAGACGCACATTTTGACCGCGTTTGCCGATGGCCAGAGAAAGGTGATCGTCGGGGACGACGACTTCCATGACATGCAGACGCTCGTTCACAATGACCTTCGAGACCTCCGCAGGCGCGAGCGCATTACAAACGAAGCGAGCGGGGTCGCGGTCGTAGGGGATGATGTCGATTTTTTCACCGCGGAGTTCCTGCACAATGGCTTGCACGCGGGAACCCTTCACGCCGACACAGGCGCCCACAGGGTCGACCGAAGGCTCGTTGCTGTACACAGCAATTTTCGAACGGCTGCCCGGGTCACGCGCGCAGGCGTGAATGACAACGACGCCTTCTGCGATTTCAGCCACTTCTTGCTCGAAAAGCCGCACAAGCATTTCGGGGTGAGCGCGCGACAGGACGATCTGGGGCCCGCGTGTCGATTTCTTAGCATCGAGGAGGTAGCAGGTGATTTTGTCGCGGATCTTGAACTTCTCGCCAGGAATCTGCTCGCGGGCGGGAAGCACGCCTTCGTAGGAGCCGAGGTCGACAATGAGGTCTTGTTTGTCGAAGCGTCGGATTTGCCCAGTGACGAGTTGGTGCTTCCTGTCGCGGAAGTCCTGAATGATGCGCTCTTTTTCAGCTTCTTGCATCTTCTGCACGATGACTTGGCGAGCGGACTGCGCGGAAATGCGGCCCAGGGCTTCCGTCGGAAGCTTTTCACCCATTTCGTCGCCTGCCTGAAGACTGTCGTCGAGCGCGAGGGCTTCCGACAACGCGATTTCGCGCAGGGGGTTCGAAACGGCGTTGTCATCCACCACGACGCGGTACCGGAAAAGCTCAATTTCCTCGGATTCTTCGTTGTACTGAGCTTCGAAAGAGCATTCGCCAAAGTACTTCTTCGCAGCCGTCAGAAGGGCCTCTTTCAAGGCGCCGATGAGGAGCTGAAGGTCGATGTTCTTTTCCTTGCCGACGGCCTCGATGATCTGCTTCAAATTGACTTGCATGGTGAACCAACCCTCTTGCCGAAATCCTTGGGGTGCTAGACACGAATCCAGCGTCCCGTGCGGCTTCCTCTTAACGCGAAGCCCGCTCTAATATCAAATGCCAATGACCAAATGCAAAAAACGGCGCAGCCCCGCGCCTATTTCCCGTTCCCTGCTTTTGCTTTCGCCTTGCCCTTTCGGGAGGGTTTTGCAGAAAGGGGATGAAAGGGGAGGGCGCGGGCGACGCGAACGTCGTTGTAGAGAAACGGAAAGGTGTGCGGGCCTTCCGCAAGCACGAACGACGATTCCGAAACCTCTTTTAACAGCATCACGAATTTATCTCTGTTCTGGTGTTTTGTCCATGTCGCGACTTCCACCATGAGGCCCGTCGCTGCGCGAAAATCGGCTGCCTCTCGGAGGAAGGGCTCGCCCCCGGGGCTGCCGACACGGATCTGCAGGGCATCGCCGAACACGTCGAGGATGTCGGTTTCGAGAAGGGAGGCGTGAAACTCCGCGCACTCTTCCAGAGTCAGCTGTGTTCGGGCTTCGAGGCCGCCAAATGCGTTCGCATTCTCAATGAAGCCTTTGTCGAGAAAGATCTCGACGCACAATTCACCCTCATCGGTGACAATCCACCAGTCGCGGACCCGAAGTTCGCGAACACCCGCTTCTGTCGGGCCCTTTTCCTGGAGCAGAACCAGTGCACGGCGCAGGGCGTCGAGGAGGGCGGAGTGGAGGGATGGCGTGATTTGGCGGGCTGAAACGAGTTGCCCCTGAGGCGATGCTGAATCTTGAGTCAAAGACGTTCACTCCACGCAGCACAGGCGTAAAGCGCAAAAGTTATCCACAGGCCTCGCCCCTGGGTGGAGCAAAAGGTGAGTGAGTGACTTGTGCACAGGTGACAAGGGAACTGCGGAACCTTTGGGCGGGCGCGTGAAAAGTTATCCACACGATATCCACAGGCCGAAAAGAGGATACCGGTCCGGGACCGAGATTAAAGCGCCGCCCGCTCGGCTTGTCAACCCGCGTGTGTGAACCTGCTCTTTCTTGCACGTGTCAGACGTTTTTCGGCCATTTGGCCGAAACTTGGCGTGAAAAGGAAGACAGTGCCTTCGTCTGTGCCTGGCCTCAGCGCCTCCAGGCGCACGCAGGGGCCGCCTTTTGAACCCTCGTGACAGAAGAAGCCGCTATGACAAAAGCACGCAAGACCCTTGGAACAAGTGGCGAATGCAGCCTCGATGGCCACATGGCAGCGTGGGGATGGGAAACCATCGCGGCCAACCAGCGCTTTCGGGGCGGAGAAATCGATCGCGTGTTTGCCAAAGGGCCTCTTCAAGCGCGCTCCTACTGTGTTGCCGAGGTCAAAACGCTGCGCGTCAGAAGCGTTGCTCATCTTCAAAACCTCATAGGTGGGGACTTTCTTCAGAGCGCCTTTCGAGCGCGCCAGTGCCGCAACCTCGTTTTTTGGAGCCGCCTTTTGAAAGTGCGCGGCGCCCTGCAGGTCCACATTCGCGTCTTTCGCGTCTTCCGAGCCGAGGATGCGTGTGGGGCCGACGGGCTTGAAGCCTCTCTTCGCAAACGATTTTCAATGGCCTCACCGACACCCACAGCCTCACCCAAAGTGTTGAGGCTCGACGCCCTGAGTGTGGCTTTGGCACTCACTCCCGTGTTCGTTCCCGCGGGGCAAGCGACGAGCCCCCTGCAGATTTCTTTGCCGTGACGACGTTTCGGAACGTGAAATTCAGGCGCGCGCCCACATTTTTTCTCGTTTTGGGAATGGCATGTTGCCAGGCTGCTTGGCAGTCGTCTTTCATCACAAGAAGACTTCCGTGGGAGAGCTCGAAAGAAAAACGGAGTGCACGTGCGTCTTTCCTGCGGAGGGTGAAGGTTCTGCTGGCGCCAAGTGTCACCGAGGCAATGAGGGGCCTGGGCCCCAAGCTCTTTTCGTCGTCGGAATGCCATCCCATGGAGTCGTCGCCGTTTCGATACAGGTTGCACAAAACGCTGTTGAAGCGTGATTCGCATTGCGCCTCAACACGCTCCTTCAATTCACACAGCAGGGGTGTCCAGTTTGCGCAAGGCAGGGTGTGCCCCGAATAGCTATACTCAACGCCCTCGTCCGCATGAAAGGCCACAAGCCGTGGCTGCAAGACGCGCCGCCCAAAAAGAACGAGGGTGTCTTGGCGCCAGTCCAGCGTTTGAAGGAAATGGTGGAAGGCGTTTGCAGAAGCTTCCGCACTCCAAAAGCCGTGCACGAAGGCGGGAAGGAAATCGACAGGGAGGTCTTCGGTGGGGAAGCCCGGCAGTGGTTCCTTCAAGGCCTGTTTCCTCCTACACTCCACGACATATGAAAACGCCTCGTTCCCCCAATTCCGCTTTTTCGACGTTCGCACGCAGGCTCAAGCCAAACCTGTGCGCTGTTCAGCGGGCTTGCCTCTTCGGGCTCACCTGTGTCGTGCTTCCCGCGCATGCGGAACAAAGCGCGCTGTTCTGGTTGTCGGGAACATGGCAAAGCCTTGCCGATTACGCCACCGTGGGAGGCTGCGCCGCGGCGCCGGCCGACAGGGATGTTCCCTTTTGCAGTCCAGCGCGAAGCTCTTTCCAAGCCGGTGAGCATTTGCGTGCCTCGGCACTTCTTTCGGCCACCGACATCGTTCTGGAAGTGGCCGATAAGGTGGCGTCCAATGAGGTCCGTGAGGCTCCCATTGGGAAGCTGCTGGAGCGCTACGACCATGCCGAACTCCTTGCCGATACTCTTGTTGCCTACGACTCCGCGAACCTCCGGTTGGGTGCACGTCCTTATCGGGTGTCGGGACAGTTCTTCCTCCACAATCCAAACCTTCCTCTCGCGTCGGCGGCCTTGAGGCAAGACTCCGTGGCCTTCGGCGGAGCATCGTTGGGCTGGGAGGGCGACCTCGCTCGCCTCGCGACCGGAGTGTCCGTGCGTTACCTTCATCGAAAGGAGACGCTCATAGAAGCAAGTCTTGTTGACCTTGCCGCAAAAGACGGGAACGAGATCGTTCAACGAGAAAACCTGCGCGGTGTTTTTGGGGATGTTGGAGTCAACGGTGAGTTTTTTGGCCTCGCACACCTGTCTGCTCAGGTGCGCGACCTCGGTCGATTCACGCAAGGCGCCTCTCGGGCCGCCGACTATCTGTTCGTTTTCAGCGACACCCGCACCCGATTCCAAGGCGCTGCGGCCCTCGTTCCCTCTGCCCCGTTCGGACGCTTTCAGGTGGGAGTTTCTCACGTTGCTTTTTTGGATGCCGGGCCTAAAGCGGGTGACACCACGTTCCTCGCTTTTGGCTATTTTCTGGGTCCTACGCGCTTCTTGGGGTCGTATGCGCCGGGCTTTCTGCGAACCGCGCTGTCGGTCACGACCTCCGGGTTTGGGCTTGGACTCGCCCAGGAATGGCAGAACACCTTGACGTCCCCGGGAGGGTCGAGGCCTCGCTTCACGGCCGAAATGGAGGTGCGGCTGTGACAAGAGACGTTTCGTCGAGAACGTCATGGAGCGTTGTGTCTTTCTGCTTTGTGGCGGGTCTCTGTCTTTCTGCCTTCGAGAGTGCAGAGGCCCAGGTGGTTTCTGGTGAAAGGCGAAACGAGTCTTCTTCGCCCTCGTCGCGTGCGTTTCTCAAAAGCATGGCCTCCTATGACAAGAGTCTCGACGAGCAGGCAGTGGGGTTTTTGGTGGGAGGATCGGTTGGGGTGGGCCTTTCTTTGGCGCTTGCCACACGAGCCGACGAAGCGTTGTCGAAAACAGGACTTTCCGTTCTCGCGGCATCTTCTACCGTCGGCATCTTGCATGGCGTCGGCCTGCTTGTTCGCGGTGACGCCATCACCCGTGAGGCCGAAAACCTTTTCGAACTCGACAGGGCATTGCGCCGTGCAGGGGTCGCGTCTGAACGGCGCGAGCGGATTCTCGACGAGTCCTTGCTTGCTCGACTCCTGGAACTCCGACGACGGCGCGACGACCTTCGCCAATGGAATGGGATCGTGTCGCTTGTGGTATCTGCGGCAGGTGGGGCGGCAATAGCGCTTTCCAAAAATGAATCGACGGGTGGGCAAATTGGGCTCGCACTCTTTACGCTCACAACGGGCGTCTACGGCCTGGCAAGCATTCTGCCGCGCTCGGGTTCAGCGGGAATCTCGGAACTTCAAGCCGACTTTCGACTCGACGTGTTTCCTGCGGGCCCAGGAGCCACCCTCATTGCACGCCTCCCTTAGGAAGGATGGGCGTAGCGGGCACAGCGTTGGGGAGAGAGCACCACAGCGCGCCCAGTTCCTCCGCGATGCTCTGGGTGCCCTTCCGTGAGGGCTCCTTGAAAACGTTTTCTGCGTTCGAAAGAGCGCTGTTTGCGAGGAGTTTCGACACGAACTCCTGCAGCCGCTTGCGCTTTTGCCTTTTTGAGGTGTTCGGATCGTCTTTCGAGGGTGTGAGCCCTTCCTCCATGTACAGGAGGGAGTGTCGCAGTGCGACAATGGACGTGCGGAGACGATTTCGAGGAAGGGCGCAGAGCGTCGTGCGGAGTTCTTCGAGATCGCCGACCCTAAAATGTGATTTTCCAAGCAGCATGCGAAAGTCCGAGACGAAGCGGACGCTCGCAAGAATGGCGAGGTAGAGGCGTGTTTCTTCGTCGCGTGCTGAGGGTGCAATGGAGTCGTCCCGTAAAACGGCGAGACCCGCATCTAAATGAGGCAGGGACTGCTGGTTCACAATGGGGATGGTGTTCAAGACGACCACCGCGAGGTTGGCTTGGGCGAGCGCGGAGCCGAACTCCTGCAGCACCTTTTGAGCTTCCTCCAACGACGATTGAGCCTGGGTTTGAGTTTGACTTTCCCCGGTGCTGGCCTTTCGGGACGCTTGAAACTTTTGTTCCAACTCCAGGGCTTTCGCCTTGCGGAGTTCTTCAAGAATCGAGTGAGAAGGGGAGTCGAGTTCTTCGGAGGCTTTGTATATGGGATCGACCAACTGCGAGAGCACAACCCCGGCTTTGCCAGCGTAAAGGGAAGCCAAGGAGGTGCGCGCACGGCCGTTGAGTGGGTCGACCTCCAAAGCTTTTTCCATGCGTTCTTTTGCGAGCGCTTCGTCGCCAGCCCGCTGCGCCTCAAGGCCTTGCACCAAGAGCTCTCGCGAGCGTTGCTGGTTCGTTTTTCGCTCCAGGTCGCCCTGTGGGCATCCCACAAGGAACCCCATGGCCAAGGCCGTCAGCGCGAAAAGCAAGAAGGGTTGCGTCTTTCTGGCGTGCACATCGGACCTCAGTGGCCCACACCTTCAATGTAGCGCTCCACTTGGAGTGCTGCTTGGCAGCCGCGGCCCGCGGCTGTAATGGCCTGGCGGTAGAGTTGGTCTTCCACATCGCCGGCGGCAAAAAGACCTGGCACGCTTGTGTACGTACCGTTCGTGACATGAATGTAACCTTTGTCGTCCATGTCCACCACGCCTCGCACGAACTCGGTGTTCGGGTGGTGTCCGATGGCCATGAAAAGCCCGTCGACGGGAAGTTCCGAAGTTTCTTTTGTCACGAGGTTCGACATCACGAGCCCCGAGAGCCCTTGAGCGTCGGAACGGGTGTCGACAACTTCGGTGTTGAAAAGGATTTTGATCTTCGGATTCGCTTTCACGCGCTCTTGCATGGTTTTCGAGGCGCGGAAGGCGTCGCGGCGGTGAATGAGAGTGACTTCGGCGGCGAGCTTGGCAAGGTAACTTGCCTCTTCCATGGCGGAGTCGCCACCGCCAACGACGGCCACCTTTTTCCCGCGGTAGAAGAACCCGTCGCACACCGCGCAGGTGGACAGGCCGTAGCCCATGAGTTTGTCTTTGTTGGGCAAGGGAAGTGTGATGGCCGACGCCCCTGTGGCGACGATCACCGTTTTCGTGGAGATCTCGGAATCGTCGAGCTTCACGACGAGCCCCGCGCCTGAATCGGCGCGTTCGACTTTCACCACTCTTCCGTCGAGGAAGCGCGCGCCCATGTGCTCCGCCTGAGCCCGCATTTTTTGCATGAGTTCATTCCCGTCGATACCTTCTGGGCCTGCGCCCGGCCAGTTCTCAACGATGCTCGTGGTGGTCAGCTGTCCACCTGGCTGAAGACCAGCGATGACGAGAGGTTCAAGGGCAGCGCGCGCCGTGTAGATGGCCGCCGTGAGCCCAGCCGGACCGGAACCGATGATCACCACTTTCTCCATTCGCTCTTTCCTCGCCTGAGACAATGCATGTACGCTCATTGAAAATCTTTCTTGAGCAATCCACAGGTGTACACAATGCCGCGAGCCGCCGCCACTCCGCTCCCCGCCACTCGGGTTTCTCTGGTTGCTTTTTCATTTTGCGTGGGCATCGCAGGGTGGGGGCGCGGGGCGCTTTCGGCTGAGGCCCGTGCGCAGGCCGACCTTTTGCCGAACCTGCAAGCACTTGAGCGCGAAGGTGCCCGGGTGAGTGCTCTGGCCGTGAATCTCCGCACCGGCGAGACACTCGTGGAACGAAAAAGTGGCGATCGCCTCACTCCGGCGTCGGTGAGCAAACTCGTTCTTGCTTCGGCGGTGCTCGAAACCTTCGGTTCGGAGCACACCTTCAAAACGCGTTTTTTTCGTCGCGGCGCCCTGAAGGGCAACACCCTGAATGGAGATCTCGTTTTCGTGGGAGCTGGCGACCCCTCCCTGACGAACGAAAAGCTTTGGTTCCTTGCGACCGACGTCGCGCGCATGGGCATCCGAGAGGTGACAGGAGATCTCGTTCTAAACACTTCGGCATTCGGGCCCATTGTGAAAGACTCCAACCGAAGAGCCGGGGCCCGCGCCAGCACGCACGCCTACGACAGCCCCTTGTCTGCTGCGGCTGTGAATTTCAGTGTTCTGGCCGTTGTGGCCGGGCCGGGAGCTGCGGTCGGCGCACCCGCGCAGGTTGCGCTCGAGCCCTACGACCTCGATTCTGTGCGGCTTTCGGGCAAGGTAGCCACGGGAACAGCCACCAAGGTGTCAGCGTCTCGGGTGGACAAAGGGGCCTTCGACATCGTGGTGGCCTCGGGAACCGTGGCCTCGGGAGGCTTTCCTGCGCGAGTGTATCGGTCGGTGTCCGACGCCGACGCCTACGCGGCCTCCACGCTTCGGGCGTTTCTGGCGAACGCCGGCGTGAAGGTCAGAGGCAAGTCGCGCATCGAAACTACGCCACCCTCCTCGAAAGCCATGACGCCTGTTGCGGAGGTCGAGGGGTTTCCGCTCGACTGGCAAATCCGAGGCCTCTTTAAGGTCAGCAACAATTTCATTGGCGACATGCTCACCATTCAACTCGACGGCCAGGGGCGAGAATCGGGGGCCACCTTTGCGCGCGGAGCCGAGGCGTTGGAACGCTATGCCAAAGAAACCCTGGCCTCGTCGCGCTTTCGCGGCAGCACAACCCCTTCGGGTCTCGTGTTGGAATCGGGTTCGGGGCTGACGCCTGAAAACCGAATGGCGGCTCGAGACGTGGTGGCTGTTCTCGACAGGATGCATGGGAATCCGCGCGAATTTCCTTCTTTCCTGTCTGCTCTGCCCATTCCTGGAAGCGAAGGGACCGTGCGCCGGCGGTTTCGTGGCCCGGGCGCAGCACACCTGAAAGACACCATTCGGGCCAAAACGGGCACCCTGACGGAACCCATTGATGCTGTGGGACTTGCTGGTTATAGCAGGACAAAGGTCGGAGATTGGGTGGCGTTCTGTTTCCTCGTCAATGGAACATCAGGGAAACCGAATTTCGGAGTCGAACGCGTGCGTGACGCCATTGACGCCGACCTGGCTGTGCTGCTTCCTCCGGAGAATTGAACACAATGGAAAAAAAGTCCAAAGGCACTTACACACTGCGGCGCCTGTTTCCGAGCCTCTCGGAAGAAGACGTTGCCCGCATCGGCGAGCACTCGTCGGTTATCAAGCTGCGCAAGGGCCAAAATCTCTTTATTGCTGGAGACACCCCGCGCAGCATCTATGGTGTTGCAAATGGTTGTTTGAAAATAGTGCGCGAAAGCACGGAAGGGGAAAGCGTCATCACCCGCATTGTTCGCCCCGGGCACATTGTGGGCATTCGCGAGGTTTTTGGTGAGTTCAAGTACGGCCGAACGTCGGTTGCCCTCAAAGACAGTGAGGTTTTTGCTGTCGATGCGCGCGCCGCGCTGGAGCTCATTCAACGCGCGCCTGGGATTTCGTTGCAGTTCATGAAGATCTTCTGCAACGAACTTGCTCGCATGGAAAAGCGGATTGAGAGCGACCTCTATCGCCCCGCGAAGTCTCGCGTGGCGTCGGTGATTTATGAGCTTTTCACCGTGTTCGCTGACGAAGGTCAGACGACTTTTGAGCCCCCTTTGAACCGCCGTGACATTGCAGAACTTGCGGATGTGACCCCGGAAACGGTGAGCCGAGCCATCGCGGAATTCAAACAAGCGGGTTTCCTCGAAACTCAAGGCGCAAGCTTCACATTGGTGGATCCGGGCGAGTTGCTCAATGAGGCGGAAGACCGCTGACCTTCTCTCTCTGAAGGAGAGTTCTGTTGATGGCACGAAACGCAGGTGTGGCTGCCTTTCTATTCAGTGTTCTGTTTTTGGCCTGCAAGGCGAAAGATCCCGTTGTTTTCAGTGGGCGTTACCTTGCGGAGCGGAGCGAAGATGGTGGGTCGTCCTGGGCTGAAAGACAGGGAGGCTTTTTGGGGCGTGGCTCCACGTCCCTCGCCGCCGAGGAAAACTTCTACGCGCAAGAAATGTTTGACGCCGGGGTTGCTGTTTGTGGTGAAGCGAAAGAGCCCGATCGCGCAAAGGTGAGGGTGCGTGGCTACTACGCTGTGAAAGAGGGAAAAGCACCCTTGAATGACGCTGAGCTTCGCGCAGCGGTCAAATTCGATTTAGACTGCGCCGCATACACAGCGAGCCGCAAGTGACGAAAAAGGAACTGGTTCCTTAGCCAGCACGTGCGGCCTCCATGGAATGCAGGCACGCAAATGAAACGTGGTGGAGACGTTGCCGTTGACTTCCCCGGTCTGACAATCATCCACCACAATCAGCCCGAGCGTAAAACCGCTTGGCACACTCACGACAACGAACACCAGCTCATTCTCGTTTTACAGGGAAGGGTGCTGTTGGAAGCCGAGGGCGAGCGCAAACTTGTCGCAACGGCAGGTCGCACGCTCCTCATTCCCGCCGGATGTTCCCACGCATTTCATTCGCAAGAGGCGCACCAAGGAGAAAGGATGCTTGCCCTGGTGCAGCGCTCCTTGTGGGACGATGCGGGCGGAGCCTCGCCTTGCTTAGGCGTTCATGTGACGCAAGCTCTTGTGCGGGAGGTCCTCTTCTTCCTCCTTCTTCACCCACACACGGCTTTTGCCGGCCCTTTTGCGCACGCGGCCGTGGTCGCAACCTGTGAGGCGTTGCGATTGGCAGGACACTCCTCTCCGCTTTGGCCTGACTCGGGCAACCACAAGGCCAGCGAGAGTTTTTCTCAACACGTTCGCTCGCGCGCTCCCGACGAAAGGGTGAAGCGTGCTCTTTTTTACCTTGAGGAACAGGCCTTCGAAGACGTGCCCCTGGCGAAGCTCGCGAAGGCGTCGGGCCTTTCGGAACGAAACCTCAGCCGACTTTTTCTTCAACAGACGGGAATGACGCCTAAGCAGATGCAGACTCGAATGAGAATTGCCAAGGCCTGCGACCTCTTGAGGAGCGGGCAGAGGACTGTGACCGATGTGGCGTTCGAAGTGGGTTATGGCGGATTGTCTTCTTTTTTCAGTGCGTTCCGTGCAGTTACTGGGAAGTCGCCCTCGGAATGGCGAGATTCCGAAGTCGCTTTGGCGCGAACCGGGAAGCCTCGCCCACCGAAAGCGCCGTAAAGAAACAGCAGGACACGGGACGGGTTCTGAGCGCCCTTCGGCGCAAAAGAGCCCTCCCGGGAAATCTCCTCGCGTTTTTCAAAGCGCGCGTCTTTCGAATGCAGGAGTTCTTGCCATGTCACTCTTCACACTTGCTTCCGCCGCTTCCATCGCCTCCCTTTCTGTCTTCACATCGGGTGCCGACGGTTTCGATACGAACACCGTGTTCCTCGACACCGGCAGCGAAGTTGTCGCGTTCGACGCGCAGTTCACACCCGCCTTGGCAGAGCAGGCGCTTTCGTTTCTGGCGAAACGAACCCAAAGCCCTGTGACCCACGTCGTCGTTACACATCCGAACCCAGACAAATTCGGCGGTGTCGCCGCGTTTCAAGCGCGTGGTGCAAAAGTGGTGGCCTCGCAGGCCACCGCCGCCGCGCTCCCTTCAGTGCATGCTTACAAGAAAGCCTTCTTCGTTGACGTTGCGAAGATGTTCACCTCGGAAACCTTTCCTGCTCTGCCGAGTGTGGACTCCACCTTCGAAACAACAAAAGTCATGACCTTGAAAGGAGGCACTCGCATCGAACTCACCGAGCTGGGGCGCCCCGGTGTGAGTGGGAATCAGACGGTGGCTTACCTTCCTGCACAAAAAGCTCTGGTGGTGGGCGACCTCGTGCATCACGGCGTTCACGCCTGGATGGAAGGCAGTGTTGCAAAGGGGACGCCAGAGCCTACGCTCGCTAGCTGGGCAAGCCTCCTGGACTCGCTCGCAAAGCGTTACCCCGCCGACACCATGGTTTACGGTGGACGGGGCAAAAGTGTGGTTTTGAAAGAAGCCGTGCGCGCACAAAAAGAGTATCTGGTGAAGGCCGATGCCTTGGTGACACGTTACGTAGCCGACCTTGGCAACAAGCGCGCGGAGCTCTTTGGTGCTCAGGCAGGGGCGCATTTTGCGGCACTCACTAAAACGTTCGAGGCCGCGTTTCCGGGACTCGGGCATCCTTCCCTTGTCACCTACGGCGTCTATGGTCTGGCGCTTTCGAAGGCGAAGTGAGGAAGTTTGGAGGGCGTTCTGAGGCCATTGTGCGTGTAGGCCTCAGGACGCCGCATTCGCGTGTTTTCTTTCGAATTTCAAAACTGGTAGCCAACGCCCACCACGAGGAGAGTGAGGCTCACGGACTTCGCGAGTTTGTCGCCTGTTTTCTTGAATTTTTCGTTCAGGTCGTCGATTTCTTTTTGACTTGTTGTGCCTACAGCCCCCGTGGCCGTGAGGGAAGACGTTGAGGACCCTGTCAGGGGAAAGTAAGCTCCCACCCAGTCGCAACCCACGAAGAGCCCATTGTCCAAGGCCCAGTGGTTGCCTACAAAAACGGGCACCACCACAGAGGAAATGGCGAGTTTCCCGTCAAGGGTGAAATTGGTCGTCTTCGAACGGATGCCATATTCCGCATTCGCCATGCGGTAACCCAGGCCCGCCTTGAACGAAAAGGTTCCCTTCATGGGGTGAAACCTTGTGAAGACGTCGATGGCCGCGCCCGAGATGTCAAACTTGGAGGCCTCCACGTCGCTGCTGTCAGACTTTGAGATTTCCTTGACGAGGTTTTCCGAGCCGGCAAGACCAGACACCCCGAACTGGAACCATGGCCCTGAGTTGAAATGAACTTCGCCACCGTAAGCGAGCATGTAGTCGGACAAAGCCGTGTAGGCGCCTCCAAACCCGAAAGGGCGCCTTGCTCGAATGGCGCCTGACGAAAAGTCGTCTGACTTGGCCTCCGACCCTGCGCCCGATTTTGGGGCGCGTGTGGCTTGCTTTTTCGGCACCGGAGCCTGCGCGAGGGCCACGCCTCCCCAAGCCCAAGTGCTCACGAGCGCAGCGAGAAGGTGCGGGTGGAAAGAAGACATGCGAAACCCTCGTACTTGTTTCAGGCCGACACTCGAACGCGAAGAAGAGTTGCAGCAATGCTGTGAATGGCCTCGGCTGCGTGTGGACACCCGTCGCATGGTACATTAGGTGTTCCATCGAACTCATGAAGAGGGGGCAGCGCTTTTGACGACGATTTTAGTTTGCGAAGCCGTTGACCTTCGTATCGATCACAAGCCCTTGCTGGAAGGCATCGCCTTCACGCTGGCGGCGGGTGAATTGCTCTCTTTGGTGGGCCCGAATGGACTCGGCAAAACGACGCTCATGCGTTGCCTCGCGGGCGTCGCACGGCCCCACGCGGGCCGCGTGCGTGTTCACGGCGAAGAGGTGTGGCCCTCGCGGGAAGCCACGTTCGAGCACCTTGCGTGTTACCTTGCAAGTCAGCCCGCCCTCCTATCCGACCATTCCGTGGCCGGCAACCTCGAATTTTTCGTGAATGCGTTCGGGAGGCGACCCACATGGGCCGCCCTGCGCGAAGCTTTGGCTGAAGTCGGACTTTCGGGCCGTGAAGCCCAAGTGGCACGCACCTTGTCGACAGGACAAAAACGCCGACTCACGCTGGCGGGGCTATTGCTTCTCAAACCCCGCCTCGTTCTTGCCGACGAACCCACCAACGGACTGGATGCCGACGGCGTCGCTCTTTGCCTTCGTGTGTTTGCACAACTGCGCACGGGGCACCAGGCCGCGGTTTGTGTTGCCTCCCACGACGACAGGCTGGTGAAGTCCAGCACTCATGTGCTTCCGCTTGAACGCTTCCTTCCCGCCGCGCGTGTGCGGCGGGCCTTCCAAGGAGACGTCTTCGCATGAACCTGGGAGCGCGTCGGTGGTGGCACACCTTTTTCTTCGTCACACAATTCTCGCTGCGGGGCGTGCTGCTGCGCAAGGCGAGTTGGTTTGGTGTCCTTTCTTTTGCGGCGTGCCTGCTCATCCTTTTCCCCTTCGCCTTCGGCACCGAGCTTCTGGCACAGGGAGAAGTGAGGCACGGCGCGTTTTGGGCCATCCAGGAATTTGTGGTGGCCCTCGTCGTAGGCCGCGTCTTCCAGGCAGAACAGGAAAATGGTGCCCTCGAGGCGCTCCTGGCCTCGCGCGCTCCGCGGTCGGCTCTCCTCTTTGCAAAAACCGCGTTCACCGCCGTTCAGCTTCTTTCTTTGCAAATACCCCTCGTCCTGCTGTGGGCTGTTTTCTACAACGTGCCAACAGAAGGTCTCATGCAAAACGTGCGCTTCTTGCTGCCCGTGTGCTTATTGTTCAATTTCGGGACGTCAGCCTTGGGAGCACTCCTTTCGTGTGTGGTGGCGCGCAGTCAGGCTCGCGAGATATTGCTTCCCATCTTGTTTTTTCCGCTTCAAATGGCTCCGCTTCTGGCAGCTGTGACGCTGATGCTGCGCAACGATCCGGCGTATGAGTACGTGGGAGGGTTTGCCGACGGATCCTGGTGGACAGTGCTGGCGGCCTATCCTGTTGTGTTTCTCGCCGTGGGCTTTTTGCTCGACGACGTCCTGCTTCAGGAGTGAGGTGCGCCTGGATCCCGCAGGTCGCCTGCTTTTCGCCCTCTTTGCCTGGCCTCTTCTTGTCATTCAGGAGAATCGCATGACCCAACCCACAGACCTCTCATCAAAGAGCAAGTCCGCTCTGCCCAGTGCGAGCGAGTCCGCTCTCAGAAGCACGCGCGGCAGCGACACCGCCCTGCTTGTGACGGCAGTCCTGACCCTTGCCGCTTGGGGCTACGGCCTTTTTGGCGTGGGCACAGACCGCGACCAAGGCGACGTCTATCGCATCCTGTTCGTGCACGTGCCTGTGGCCTGGTGCGCGTTCGTGTGGGTTATTGCCGGGGCGGTTTTCGCAGTGCGGCTCTTTTTCAGTCCTGCTCGGGCGCAAGGGCTCGACCGCAGTTCGCAAGCCTGTGTGGAGCTTGGCACCCTGTTCGCTGCCCTGGCGCTTCTGACAGGGTCCATTTGGGGCCGACCGACCTGGGGGCGCTGGTGGGACTGGGACCCTCGACTCACCTCAACGCTTGTCATGTTCCTGGTCACCTGCGGCTACCACATTTTGCGCTCCTTCACGCCCGACGTCAGGGCTCGACGGACCGTGGCCGCCGTCGTCGCGCTCCTGGGGGCCCTGAACGTGCCCATCGTCTATTTCAGCGTGAACCTGTGGCGCAGCCTGCACCAGCCTCAGTCGATTGTGGCGAACCAGTCGAACATGTCGGGCGACATCAAGCTCGCGCTTTGGGTGAATGTTTTCGCGCTTCTGGCCCTAAGCATCGCCCTCTATCGCGTTCGCCGCCAATCGATAGCCGCAAAAGAGACTCTCGAAATGCTGCGGGCAGAGCAAGGCCTTGCTTGATCTCATGATTTTTGACTTGAGAAGGGAATGACAATGTCGGAATTCGGAAACACGAGTTGGGTCGTTTTTGTGACCGCGGCCTACGCGGTGAGCGCCCTCGCTCTGCTGGGGTTCGCACTTTTTGCATGGGGCGTGCGTCGGAAGTCGTTGCGCTCCCTAAAGGAAGAAGGCTATCTTTCCGATGACATGTCTTGAATCAAGGCGAACGGGGAGTTTGGAATGAAGGTCAATGGCGGACAAATTGTGGGAGCGGGACTCGTGCTGGGGTCGCTCGCACTCATCGGCTGGCAGGCAACGAAACAAGAATCGTCGGTGACCTTCTTCACACCGGCGGAAGTTTACGCTTCGCCCGAAAAATTCGACGACAAACTCTTTCGTGTGTCGGGCCTCGTGCTGGGCGGAACGAAAAACTGGAACGCGAGCGAAAAACACCTGTCTTTTCGGATGACAGACCTCAAAGGCCATGAGTTCAACGTCAGCTACCGCGGTGTGCCCCCCGATCTTTTTAAAGAGGGCCAAGGCGTTGTTGTGGAAGGTCGATTGGCGAACACAAACCTGACGCAAGACAACACGCTTCACGCAACGCTCTTGATGGTGAAGCACAGCGAAGTCTACGACTCTGAAAAAGACCACTCGCAACTGCGTGAAGCGAAACTCCTCGACAGCATCCTGAAAGACGAAAAACTGGGGCGGGAGCCACCGAAAGGGTACTGATGTGAGCACGAAAAAGAAGTCGAAGCTCCCCTTGCTGCTGTCGGGAGCGGCCATCAGCGTGTTTCTTTTTCTCATGGTCTACGCCATGAGCCGCGACCCCAATGCGCTTCCTTCGCAGCTTGTGGGCAAGCCCTTCCCCGCTTTTGCCGCCTCCACCGCACAAGGAGGCTCCTTCGACCTGACTGAAGCGGCAGGCAAAGGGCGATGGGTTGTCATTAATTTTTGGAGCACCACGTGTATCGTGTGCCGCGAGGAAGCGCCTGAACTCGAGCGCTTCTATCGGGACATGACGCTGACAGACGTCTCAAAGCCGCTGTTTGTGAGTGTGAACATTCAAGACACGAACGAAAGCATTTTGGGGTATGCGCGGGACTATGCTCTGTCGTTCCCAATTGTCGCCGACAGGGCGGGGAAAATTTCGCTCGATTTCGGTGTGACGGGCACGCCCGAAACGTTTTTTATCGATCCCCAGGGCACCGTGCGGCACCGCGTGGCGGGTGCAGTGGATGGCGACACCATTCTTCGGTTCATCGACTGGCTGGAAAAAAATCCAGGGGTCAGTTCCCAAGACGCCCTCGCGGGATTCACAGAAGTCCGCCGTGCGGGCGGCTGAGGCGAAAGGCGTTTTGTGAGTCTCGGCACGCCTCTCTTCACGAAAATCAATGAAGCGTTTCCCTGTGATCACTGTGGCCATGCGGTGCCGGCTTCTTCGTCCACGTGCCGCGACCACTGCCCCCGTTGCCTGCACAGCCTCCATGTGGACAGAAACCCCGGCGACCGGGCAGCAGGGTGTGGCGGCTTGCTTGTGCCTCGTGCCTATTCGCAGCATAAGAAGAAGGGTTTTCTTATCCATTACACGTGTGCGAAGTGCGGCACGGAAAAGGTGAACCGGTTCCTCGACGTCGACAACCACGAGCGAGACGATTTTGCCGCCCTCCTGAAGCTCTCTTCGATCACGAAGGAACGTTAGGCACCGCCATGAAAGTCCTGTCGTCGGTTCTGCTCCTGCTGCGGCGTTTTCTTTCGAACAAGCCGCGGGCGTTCCTTCTTCTTGTGGTCCTTATTTGTTTGGTTGTTGTGGCCGAATACGCGCGTCAAATTCCTTTGGTCGCCGATGTCAAGGACGTCGAACATCCTTTGCAAGGTGAGGCGCTCACGCTTCTCACCATGGGTGATTGGGGCAAAGGGAACGAGGGGCAACGAACAACGGCAGCCTTGCTCGAGCAACTGTGCGAAGAGCGCGGCGCAGATGCTGTGGTTCTGCTCGGAGACAATTTTTATCCAAGAGGCGTGAAAAGCACCACCGACCCTTATTGGAACGATCGCTGGCGAGCTCTTTATAGCGGGCCCTGTCTTTCGCGCATTCCATTTTATGCGGCCCTGGGGAACCACGATTACGACGGCAACCCTTCCGCGCAAATTCGTTACTCGCGGGTTGAGCCAGGTCATTGGGTGATGCCGGCGCGCGCGTTTACGGTCCGCTTTGGGAACCTCCTCACCTTAACCAACATCGATACCAATTTTCCCGACGTGTGCGGCTTCCCGGCGTTGTGCAGCCTCGACTGGTTGGAGCGCTCGCTTGCGCGGTTTCCTGCGACTTGGAAAATCGCATTCGGGCACCACCCTGCAATGGGCGGCATGAAATACCCACGTTTGAAGCCGTTCGCGCGGCGCACGGTGCCGCCGTTTCTGTGTCGAAATGATTTCGACATGTACTGGTCGGGTCATGAACATGTCTTTCTCGACATCGAGGGTCGAAATGAAGACCTCCCCTGTGACATTCGTCAGTTGGTGATGGGAGGAGGTGGTGCCGAGGTCAATCCGGTTGCGCCCGCGGGGGGGCAAGTGAAATTCAGCCTCTCGGCCTTGGGGGTTGGCGTCGCGCGCGTGGAGCGAACGCGAGTGGGAATGGAGTTCGTCCGGGCCCCGGACGGCGCTGTGGTTCACTCTTTTGCACTCGAAAAACCGCAAGGGGACAGTGCACAATGACCTCAACAGTCCCCTGCCTCGACCCTTCCGGACTTGCGCGCATTGCCTTGGGTGATGTTTCCAGGTTTGCCGTCATCAGTGATGTTCACGTGCGGACTCCCGACGATGCCAGGGCGCGCTTGCTCGTGCGCACACTCGATGGCCTCCAACCTGAAGTGGCGCAAACGCTGTTTCTGCTCGGCGATGTTTTCGATTTTATTTACACCGGGAGCGCGTTTCATCGGGGGCACTGGCGCAGCGTGTTCGAGGCCTTGAAAGGCGTGAGAAAGCGCGGCATCAAGGTTCACTTTTGCGAGGGGAACCATGATTTCGGCTTCGAGCATTCCCTCCACTCCGAGTTGAAGGAATGCTTCGATACGGCGGGAGACGTGGTTTTCACGCTCTCCCATCCCGTTCTTGGAGACGTGTGGCTGCGGCATGGGGACGACGTCGTGTGCCCCCCTGGTTACGCGCGTTTCCGAGCATTGGTGAAGTCCCGCGGGTTTCAAAAGACGGCCGGTGTCGTTCCGGGGCGTCTGACCCATGCGTTTTTTTCTGCCTACGCGCGCCTGTCGCGCACCCGCGACAAGTACCGAGCGCTCGACCCTGTGTTTTTTCGCTCCTGTCTAGGAGCGTATTTTAAGAAAACGAAAGTCTGTGGCCTTGGCCAGCCCGCACTCTTTGTCTTGGGCCATGTGCATGTGAACGTCGATGCGACGTGCGAGGGCGTGCGTGTGCTGGCTGGGCCCGATTGGTTCCAGGCGCCGCAAATGACGCTCGTGTCTGCTGAGGGGGAGTGCGAACGCTTTTGGTTGACGCCAGACGGCGCAGCACGTGCTCAAAGGTATCCCCTTTGAGCACAAGGCAAAGAACCGTGGTGATAGGGCGAGGCATCCTGGGCCTTTCCTCGGCACACGCACTTGCGCTCGCGGGGCAAGCTGTCGACGTCGTTTCCTCGCCGCATTGGCCACGCGCCTCGGCCGCTGCCGCCGCGAACCTCGCTTTGAAGGCGCAGTCGTTCGCGCGTCATCCTCACTTCGCTCTGAAGCTTCGCATGAGAGAACGCTACGCGGACTGGGTGCAGGAAGTGGAAAAGGAGAGCGCGAGGCTTGTTCCCTTCTGGCAAGGACGTGGTATCGCCCTTTTCGATTCGTGCGAGGCGAGCGAGGCGCAATGGCGCCGCGTTCGGCAACCCGAGGCCGATGTTCTCACCCGTGGCTTGCCTCCCCAAAGTCTTTCAAAACTTCCCTCGGAAGGACGCGACTCCTGGCCCCTGTGTTACGAACGGGAAAGTTGGGTCGATGCGGATGCGCTTCTGTCGGCGTTGGAAACCGCATGCCTCTCGCATGGCGTGCGTTTCTTTGAACGACAGGTGGACTCTTGGCAGGCCTTGAGCGAACTCGTGGATGAGAACACGCACGTGCTTGTGTGCGCTGGTGCTGGAACACCTCGGCTTCTGCAGGTTCTTGAGCTCGAGGCCTGCGCGCCCCCCTTGCGAACCCGTTTGGCGCGGCCTCGTTGGAGCGCAGGGAGCGTGTTCGTTTCCCGTTCGCATTCGTTGCATGCGCCAAACAACGCTGCGGCCTCGTTTCTTTCCTTGCTTCCGTCGGCTGCTCTGGTCGACTTGCCCGAGCGGTGTGAGGCTGCTCCCACCTTGAGCGGCCCTGGCCTTCAGGCACCGCGCGAGGCTTTGTTTCTTTCATCAACCACACTCCGTTTGAAAAACCCTGGTTTTGAAAACCCTTCGCTCTTCGTTCCCGACCCCTCGTGGGCCGAGGAAAATGGCCGCCTCTTGCGGGCGACGAAGGAAGGTCTGCAGTTTTTGGGGCTCGAGGATCCTGTGTTCCTTTGGGAACAGGCCCGGCATGGTGTGCGAGTCGGCTTTGGCCATGAGGAGCTCGTGGCATGCGCATTGGAGCCCTGCAAACCCAAATGGACGCGGCACAAAGCAGCCTTTTTGCTGGCGGGTGCTCATAAAAGCGGATTTCTTTTCGCGCCCGCTGCAAGCGAGCTTTTGGCCAGCATCGGGCTTCTGGGGAAGTCGGCGGGCTGACGCCGGCCGGTTTTCTTCCCACTGACCCACCCCGTGGGAAGGGTAGACTCCCTCCGGGCGTGCCCGTTTTCCGGAGGGGTTATGAGTTTTGCGCAGAACAGAGCTGTGTTTGGGGCAGCGGCAAGGATCCGGCTGGCCGCAGAGGTGGGGGCGTTGAGCGTTCTTCTTCTGATGTGCGGTGTGGGTGGGTTTTTCTTTGAAAGCGACGAGGCTTTCGCGGCAAGCCGAGAGCGCCCGAGCGAAAGCACCGAATCTGCCGATTCCGGCGACGATGGAAACCCTGCCCCCCCTTACACAACCGACCCGGAAATGCGCAGGGTGCACTCTGTGCCCTTGCCTGGTCGCAATGCCGATGCCGACGCTTTTTCTTCTTCTGGAAGAACGAAAGCGCGTGCGCCGAGCGATGGCGCAAGCCGTGCTCGCGCGGGCGGTGGCCGAAATGTGACCGAACGGGAGTCCGCGGGTGCCATTGCGACTGTCGAGGCCGGGTATGGCGTCGTGCGAAAGCCTGAGATGCGTGAGGCCACGGTCACGCACTCGCCAGCCCGCATTCTGCTGTTAAACGGCGTCGATATCAGTGCCGTGCGCGGTGAAACGCTCGAGAACGTTTCAGTAACTATTGATGCCGCGGGCAATGTCGAAATGGTGGCGCCTCATTATGAGGTAGGAGCCGACACGTCGTTCCATCCGCTTTTGCCCACGGAACTCCCCAGATTTCCCAAAGAGCGTCGTGCGCCTTTGGGAATGCCTGAAGGGCGGTATCGGAAGGAGGGCGACCAAGCAAAGAGGAAACAGCCTTTGGAAGCCTCGGAAGCACCCTTGGGGATGCCGGGGGTTCAAGAGCCACGTGTGGAGGTGCTCGAAGAGCAGGGACGCCCACTGCGCGTGCGCAGTGAGCCCGAGGACATTCCCGCAGAGGGAACACCGGGCGCACGTGGGTTGCCGGCGCGTTGAGAAAGCGCGAGCCTTTCTGGCGCGTGTTTCTTCCCTGCCCGGCGCTTTGGAGCAAGGAAGCTGACGAGAAGGTGGCTGTTCTCTGCACCGACTCGGGTGTGTCAGTTTAACCTCTGTGACCTTGGCCTCGGGATGTCAATAAATAGCAAAAACCACCCTAATCTGACGCGGAACGACTGCGCATTCCTGACGTCAGATTAGGGTATAGCTCAGGTGGACGAACGCGAACTCGTCGTTCCCTGCATGGAACGTTGGATTTCTTTCGACTTGGAAGGAGGCTCAAGAAAAGATCATGCACTTCGCGTCGCCCGCTCCATCTGTTGGGCGTGGGGAAAAACCTTCTCTCTAAGCCCAACACAGTACGACAATATGTCATTGACTGTTTTTTCTCATCGACTTGCTTTGATTCGCCTGGTCTCTCTCAACCGTTGATGTTTCAAGGACCTCATCTGATAACTGATTCGATCCAGGGCAAATGGGTTGCCACAATAGTTCGCACGGTTGGAGAGCCTGCGCAGGGAAATGGACCATACGACTCAACGGCAAAAAGGCGAGTGTCCGCGGTGCCTAAAAAGGAAGGACCGCCGGAATCACCTTGGCAGGTCCCCCCCTTTGGGTAGCTCGAAGGGGCAAGAAATATAGCAAATCCTCGCGAAAAATCGCTAAATACTACTCGCATGTTCACGTATCGAAGATCTGTATTCGCACGAGTATTGTTGGTAGTTCTCAAATCCTGACCATCTGTGTAGCAAGCAATGCCAGACCAAATTCTCCCGTTGGCATCGCATTCTTTTTGGCTTTCTCCGGTAATCGACTTATTATCAACAATGACGTTGTTTAACGCACCGAATCCATACAAATCGGCAGGCGGAAAAGAATCGATGAGGGCTCGGTCGAAAGTAGTTTTGAATGACGTCAGCGCATCATTCGCTGGGCCTCCCTTCACGTCGGATTCGAATTTCGAAGCAATTTCTTGGGGCGGTTTGATCTCTGGAATCTTCGTTTCTATTGAGGCGACATCCTTTATCTTTGAGAGATCTTCTAGTCTAATTTTTCCAATTGCAAGATCATGATTTTTTGATGTTGTTGCAAGATTAAATTCTTCAATGTTTTTGTAACTTGGGTGATTCACCCATTGAATTATCTCAACCCAATTTTTTGACGATGGGAAGTGAAAAAATATTTTGCCATTTTTTTGAATGCTTTCTGATCCAGATAATTCCATAATCGCGCCGTCTGCACCGGTTCCGGCTGAAGTATCAGTGGTGGGCGAAACGACCGAATTGGACTGCAGCAGGTCGACTGGATCACAATGAGCAGCAGATACAATAAAGGGAGCACTGGTACCGTCGAGCTGCGCTACAGTCCCGGTGCACGTTTGGATGTAACCGCATTTCTCGACAAAAAACTGAGCATCTCCAGCAGGGTTCTGCATGCATTTAGGGTCAGTAAATGAACTGCTTAAAGAATTTTGACGAATGAAAAATACCCCAGTCACCTTGGCGCGGGGTGTCGAAAGCGAAGCCAAAGAGCCATTGTTCTGGGTTTGAGCGTCTGATTCTTTTTGGCATCCAGAAGTAACAAAAATTAAAAATGCAGAAAAAACAAGAGAAAAACGCACCATGTTCTCTTTCCTGTACAATTTTTTAGTCAT
>JADCJN010000270.1 GCA_020247005.1 Silvanigrellales bacterium | reverse complement strand
TGTCGTTCGTCCTCATGGAGCGCGGCGACGACTGGGGCAGCTCGAAGCGTTACGTAACCTTTAACTGAACGACAGCGGAGGGATGGCGAAAGTACAGACGCGAGGTTGCACTATCCACCTCTCCGTGTTTCACATCATCGGCAAGAGCTTCACAATAGGAGAGAAGGCCGTAGTCCTTCATTATCGTCGCGTATTTCTTTGCAACTTCGGTGTATTCGCTGATTTTGGAAGTTGGGACTGGCAGGCAAAAAAAGTCGACGTATGACATAACCAACCTCTCTCAATATGGAAATCACGCTTCTTCTGGGAAGTGTTCTGCTGAACTGCAAACGGGGAAGGATGGTGTTGTTCTTGGCAGTGTCCACACGAAAACAAAAAAAATCTGGAGAGCTTTTCGCTGTCCAGATTATCTTAACTCTTTATGAAAAAGAATGGTGCAGAGCTAGGGACTCGAACCCCAGACCCCAGCAATGTGAATGCTGTGCTCTAACCAACTGAGCTAGCCCTGCACGGGTTCGGGTGGGGTATCACGAGCTCTTCCGTCCTGTCAACGCCCCTTTAACACCCTGTGAATGCCCTGTGAACGCGCCGTTCAACGCCAGTCCTCGAAGACCTGCACAGCCTCGTCGCGGCCGAAAAGGAGCGACGCTTTCACGAGTGCCTCCGCGGCAGTGGCCTTGCCACGGACAGCTTTCCAACGTTCGAAAAACTGGGAGTAAAAGACCTTCTGTGCCTCGGTGCTGGCCGGGAGCACGTCGGCATAGCCAAGAGCGCCCAACACCTTCTGCGCTTCTTCCACACCCATGGGGCTTTCGCCCATGCTCGACGCCAGCGAAGGGGCGACGTGGACGGCCACGGACTCAAACAGGGCTCCGACACAGTCACGGTATTTCGAGCCTCTGTATGTGAACCGTTCCTCTCGGCGGCCGCACACCGGAAAGTCGAGGCGTGTGGGCGCGGCGGCAATGAGCGAGTCGAGCGCCTGCTCACGCTTCGACCCTCCGCTCGTGAGTTCCGACTGCAGAGCAAGGGCGAAGCCTTCTGCCGTCAGCTTCCCCTGTGCGTCGAGAAGTGGAGCTCCCGAGGCCTTATCTTGAACGATTTCCGAAGCGACGAAGGCGAACTCGGCGCCGTAGTAGTTTGCGGCCTCCATCCAGGGTGAGGCCGCCGTAAAATTGCGGGCTGCGTAAGATTCGATGCGCTCGCCTTCCCGCACGCGGGAGTCGACCACCCGCAAGGCCGCGGCGTCGAACGTCGAGGCATCCCGCAAAACAACGGCGCGTTCCTCCGCGTCGAAAGGGTAGAGCAGTCCTGCATGGGGGCTTTCAATGGCGGCGCGCGTGTCTGATGAGTTTTCCCAATCGATGTCGGGGGCCACAGCAAAAACGCAGCCTGGCTTCAGAGGGACGATGACGAGCAAGCGCCCGAGGCCTGCTGTCGAAATGGGATTCGAGGCCAAGTACAGCCCTTCACCAAAGGCATTGCCGCTTTCCTGCAATGGGGTGGAGCGTGCGGCTTCGAACTTCTCGCGCATCCACTCCGCCAGGCCCGAGGGTGTCGCAACGCGTTCGTCATTGGTCCAGTGGTAGCCAAATGTCGTGCCCGCGGGAACGGTCATGACTTTGGCAAGAGCTTGACCCTGTGCCTCTTCGGGAGTGCAGGCGTATGTGCGGTTTGCGGAAGTGCTCTGAACACTGGACGCGTCCTTGGGGGATTCCAAAGTTGAACGTGTGCGGCAGGCGAACAAACAGAGCGTGAGGGGCAAGAGAAAAACAGGGAGAGTCTTCCAGAACTTCATTGTGTGCGACACCTTTCGAATGGGTCGATTTGCCTCTGGACGCTATCACAGATTAAAAAGGCGACGAAACCCGAACCCCACGCGTCTTTTTGCTCTTTTCTTCAGAGGTAAAAATGGCCCCGTTGCCGCTTCCCCAGGAGCCCTCGCTCCTTCAGGCCTACATGACCGCGGAACGGGACGTGGCACCGCACTTAAAGGCGGCTCTCGCCACCCTTTCCCGCGAGCACCCCTCGGGCATTCCCCTGGCGAGCCTCGACACCCCCATGATGAAACAATACCGCGCCGCCAAGGAGGAGGTGCCCGAAGCCCTCCTCTTTTTCCGCATGGGAGATTTCTTTGAACTTTTCGGCCTCGACGCCATCGTCGCTTCCGACATCTGCGGGCTGACACTCACCTCGCGCGACCGCGCGAGCGACAACCCCATCCCCATGGCGGGCATTCCTGTCGTCGCTCACCGCGCGGCGCTCAAAAAGTGCATCGTCGCCGGATTCAAAGTAGCCGTGTGCGACCAAGTGGAAGACCCGAGGCTTGCGAAGTCTATCGTTCGACGTGAAATCACGCGCATCGCCACACCGGCGGTGCCAGGCGATTTGGGGGAAGGAGACGAAGGGGGCGTCGGAGGAGCGCAGTCCGACGCCGCGGAAGGGTGTTACCTTGCGTGTGTGGTGCATGTGCGCGCAGACGCTTTTTCGCTCGCGTTCGTCGATGTCTCTACTGCAGAGTTCCGCTTGACAGGAAACCTTTCGCGGGAGTCCTTGGAAGAAGAGCTCCTGACGCTGCGCCCCCGCGAAATTCTCTGCACGCCCGATCTTGTTTCGTCTTTGAGCACATTTGCGCGGTCTCGTTTTTCCAATGTTCCGCGAGTGGGCATCATTGAACCCTGGATCCTGCGATCGGAACCCGACGCCAGGGCCCTTTTTTGCGAATTTTTCGCGGCCCCCGATCTCAACCGGTTTGGCGTGGCTTCATTGTCCGGTGGGCTCGTGGGTGTGTGCGGCCTTCTTGCGTACCTGAAGCACACCCAGAAGGGCGTACTGAAGAACCTTCGCACCATTTTAACTTACGAGAAGGCGAACCATCTTCTTCTCGACGAAGCCACGAAACGTCACCTCGACTTCTTTTCGACAGCCTCGGGGGAACGCAAAGGCAGCCTTTTCAATTTTTTGAACCGGTGCGCAACAGCGGCGGGAGCCCGTGCGCTCGCCCGCAGGTTGCACTATCCGTTCAAGGCCGAGTCAGACGTGCGAGAACACCTTGAGTGCGTTGCCGACGTCAGGGAACGCCCGCAGTTGGAAGAAGCTTTGGGCCGACTCTTGTCGTCCACGGCCGACATTGACAGGCTCGTGGCCCGTGTGGCGCAAGGGAGCATCGATCCGCGCGGCCTCGCCTGGCTGCGCCAAACGCTCGAAACAGTGCCCTTGCTCCGTGCTGCCCTGTCGGAGCACGCCGCGGGCCGACTGGAAGCACGTGTTTCTGCCTTCGCCCCGAGTCTCGACGTCCTTGTTTCCTTGCACGCGTCCCTGGCTTCCGCGCTCGACGACGAACCCGCAGCCGTTTTGGGCAAAGGCGGGCGGGTCTTTCGAGCGGGATTCTCGCCAGAACTCGACGAAGTCATTGGCCTGGAAACAAACTTCGAGGGGCTCATTGCCGACCTCGAGAAAAGGGAACGCGAGAAAACCGGCATTGCGAATCTCAAGGTCGGCTTCACTCGGGTCTTTGGGTATTACTTTGAAATCTCGAAGGGCCGGCTCTCGCAGGTTCCGCCCCACTTTTTGCGCAAGCAAACGCTGACCAATGGCGAGCGCTTCATTACCGAGGAACTCAAGGAACTCGAAGAAAAGGCCTTAGTGGCCACGGAAAAGCGTGGCGTGCTGGAACGCGAATTGTTCGAGAACCTCAAGGCGCGTGTGCTTGAATTCGCAGATGTCCTGGGCGACGCGAGCCGTTTCCTTGCAGAGGTCGACGTCGTGCGCACCTTTTCGCTTCTTGCGGGGCACTTGGGGTGGTGTCGGCCCCAAGTTTCGTCTGCGCGCGAAAGTGTGTTGAAAGCTTCTGTTCACCCTATTCTTGCGAGCTTTTCGCAAGGGCACGAGCCTTTTGTGGCCAATGACATCGCGGTGGGCGAAGGGCATGGGCATGTGTTGCTCATCACGGGCCCGAACATGGCGGGCAAAAGCACCGTGATGCGCCAGCTCGCCATCGCCCAGGTCCTTTTCCAAATGGGAAGTTACGTTCCTGCGCAGGAGGCGCGGCTTGGCGTTTGCGACAGGCTTTTCACGCGCATTGGCTCTGGCGACTTTCTGTTGCGCGCGCAGTCGACGTTCATGGTGGAAATGCTCGAAACCGCGCATATCCTTCGGAACGCGACGCCCGCGAGCCTCATTCTGGTGGACGAGCTTGGACGCGGGACATCGACGTTCGATGGCCTTTCGCTCGCTTGGAGCATTTTGGAAGATCTCCACGACCGCGTGCGCGCCCGTGCGCTTTTTTCCACCCACTACCACGAGATTCTTGCCGTCAAAGAAGGGCGAGAAGGCATCGTGCCCATGCAGATGGAAGTGGTCGAGCAGGCGTCTTCCATCGTGTTTTCAAGGCGCTTCAAGCCTGGTGCGGCGGGCAAAAGCTACGGCCTTCACGTGGCTGAAATGGCCGGCCTGCCCGACGTTCTATTGAAGCGTGCAGCCGTGGTGCTTCACCACCTCAACGGTGCGAGCGCCCGGGAGTCTGACCTTCCGCCTGTGGCCCAAACGCCGGCGCTCCACCCGCGGGAGCCTCTGCCGTCTGAGGCGGAGGATGTGCGTGGCGCCCTTGTGACTGCGCTGTGTTCCCTGGAGGTCGACGCGCTCACGCCGCGCGACGCTCTCGATGCCCTCTACGAACTCCGCGACGTGGCCAAGGCCTTTGGACCTGGCGTCTCTCTTCATGAGTCTGAGGCCGCTTGCCGGCGTCTGGCAGACGCATTCGGTGCCTCGGCGCGAGGAAAGAAACGGGGAGCCCGTGCCGGTGCGACCCGAGGGAACGACGAAACGTTGTTCTGAAGGCATGGTTGGCGCGCAGCTTGCTAAGCGTTCTTGCGTGCTTTCATGACTGAGTGGCGAAACCAAGAAAAGAGACGCACTCGTCTTCGTCTGCCCTCAAAAGGAAACAATATGAGGCCCATGCCCTCCCTACTTTCTTTGCTCTTCATCGCAGGCTCCGTTTCGGCTGGGGGGTGTGGAAAACGCTCGAAAGGAACGTCCCCACAGCCAGGTTTGGACGCCAACAAAACTGTCGTCTTTTCGGAGCTCGCCTTTTTGCCAAGTGTCAACCAAATAGACACTGTCGGAAATTTGAAGGGAACACGGGCTTTCCGTTTTCAAGTGAAGAGCCGTTCCCGCTTTCTGGTTTCAAGGCTTTCTTCGAGCGTCTCGCGGTGCAACGGAGACGGCGCTCTGCAAGTGAACTTGAAGGCGATGCTCGATGCGAACACCCTGAAAGAAGGTTTCCTAGCTCAAGTTCGAGCAGGCACGGGTGTTGAGTTAACACCAGGATATTACAGCGTCACGGTGGGAATGAACGACTCTGTACAGTGCGAAGGAATCAAAGTCTCCTTCGTTGCTGAAATGGCTTCAATCAGATTGCCTGATTCGCAAAACTCGAACACCTCCGGTCGTTCCGGGAATCCGGGTTCAAGCCCCCCTCGTCCCCTCACGCCTGCAGAAACAGAGGCCTTGCGGGTAAACCAAGGCCACTTGAAACCCGACACGCGTCTTGAATTTCTGGCCTTTGCGTCCCCGTCGCAGGGGTGTGCTCCTGTGTTTTCTCAAACCCTGCAAGGCTTAAAGAAGGAAGCGGGCGTCGATTCTGCCTCGACGACTCCAGTCAGTGCAGTCATCACGTCTGACACGACGTTTTCGCAAACTGTTGTCTTGAAACGAAAACCAGAAACGGCCTCCGATGTGCAGCTGGCCTCTCTTGTTTCCAGTGCCATGGACCTTTTGAGCTTCGATTTTTTGCGGCAGGAAGGCTACAGCGAGAACTGGCAAGAGAAGATAAAAGACGACCTCGTTCGATTGGGGGGAACCGTCCGATATGCGCTGGATGCGGAATGCGCATCCGACGAAATTCTTCTTGTCAATTCCTTAACCTCGCCGAACTCTCTGCCGGATTCTTTTCGTGGCAAAGACACCTCAAGCGAGGACTTTCCACTCGCCATTCGCAGAACGAGTGCCGGCCTTGCCTTGCCTGAGTTGAATTTCTCGTATTCCTACGACACCCCCACGACGGCAAAATTAAAAATGGAAATGAAGTTAGACCTAGCGAAGATTCTGGCTCAGGTGGATTCGGTTGAAAACGTGAGTTCGGTGAGTTGGATGCTTGGAAACCGAGTGGATGAAATTCCACTTTCAAACTGGAATGAGATTCCGGTCGGTGACTTTTTCACGCCCACGGGAGATGTGAGAGTTGAAATGCCTACTCCAAGCTTGGCGAGCCGCGCCCTGTATCGTTTTTCAGAAAAATCTTTTGCCTTCAAATTGAAAGTGAAAAAACACACGAGAGAAGTTGTTCAGGAAAAAATTTATGTCGTTGACCCTGGCTATTTCTGCCGCCTCGCATACACGAGAACCGACGGAGCCGATTTTCACCAGAGCCTTTTTTCCGACAACACCAACCCTTTGTGGAACTCGTCTCCGAGTCGAGACTTGAAGACAGGTTGCGCTTATGTGGGGGAGCAACGGATCTAAACCGAAAGGCATGGGCTTTCCTGAGGGTCTTTCCGCCGCAATTGTTTTTTTCTTGAAAAAGCGAGAAGGTCGAGGCGTGTGTTCCAGACCCACTCGGAGAAAAGTCCATGTTGCCAAAAAATGGAAAGCTCATCCGTTTCTTTTTCTCATCTGTTCTGCATTCTCTGCTTCTGGTGGCTGTGGTGGGATGCGGGTCCGATTCCGACAATGAGTTTCGAGATCCGTCGCCCGTGGTGGGGGGCGGTGCCGACAATCCGGACTCACCCTTGGATACGGACTGGAGGAAGAAGAAACAGAGTCAAAAAGATCTTGAAAACGACCTCAAGGACGAGGCCAAAAAAGAAGGCTCAGAGGCCGATAAATTTCAACGCGTCATGAAGCACATTCTGCATTGGGAAGGGGGGTGCAGCGACCACCCTGCCGACTCGGGAGGTCGCACATTTATGGGCATCACCACGGGCCGCGCACGCGAAAATGGCTGGAGTGGAGATGTGTGCCAAATGCCTCGCAAACGCGTGCTCTCTATTTATCGTGAAGACTATTGGAACGTGCGGGCGCGCAAACACCCGTGGCCTCTTGATCTTGCCGTGATGAACACCGAAGTGAACTCGGGAGGCGGTAAGGCGAAGGAGTTTTTAGAGCGTATGCAAAGAATGAAGTTGGAAGGCAGCGCGCGTTCGAAAGCCGGGTGGTACGTCGACCAACAAACAGAATTCTACCGCGCCATTGTTGCGCGCAACCCGAGCCAGAATGTGTTTTTGCAGGGTTGGTTGAACCGCTCTCGCTACATGAAAGACGTGATTTCGGGACGTCGTGCGACCGCAGAATACGTGTTCACCGGTTTTGCACTTTCGTCTGCCACGGGAGGAGGTGCTAAGGCGATGATGGAGCTTCCTTCCGAAAGCTCCGTCCCGTAAGGCGTTCCCACGCCGCAACCCCCGACAGCATGCACGCAATAATGCCTTGCCCGGGGAACACGGTGTCGCCCGCTACGCACAGAGGGGGAGTCGTGCCCGAGACGCGCAGGAACGAAGGCGGCGCGTTCAACAAGAAGCGAGACGGCGACATGCGAAATCCGCCCACTTGTCCCTGCGCGCGGTGCGTGAAGCGCTCGAACGTTTGAGGCGTGGCGGTTTCTACGTGAAGAAGTTCAGTGCCGAGGGCTCGCTCCGTTCGAACAACCAGGGCGTTTTGAACAAACGTTCGCTCGAGTTCGGACAGGGGGCGTGCAGGAACATGCAGGGTGGTGGTGAGCACGCGCTCGCCTCTTGGGTTCGCGGGGTCCAGGCGCCCTGAAATGGAAACGTAGTTGGCCTCCCCGGCCAATGTTCCTTCGTCAAGAGCACGCGGAAACACCTGGTGGTACCAAGGCGCGTCGGGCCACGCCGAGTTGTCGGCGAGAGTGGCATACACGGCGAAGGCGCCCCAGCCTGTTTCTTCGGCCGCGGTTTCGGTCCAGGCGCGAAAGGTTCGGTTTTCTTCCAACGCCGTGCTGCGCTCCAAAAGCCCGACGAGGTTCCACAAAGTGAGGTTGCACACGAGCCCTTTTTTCACCCGCACCGTGGTTTTTTCGGAAGGAGCGTTTCCACGCGCCGCTGTGGTGAAGTCGACTTCCCAGCCGTCGCCGTGAGCTACGATGCGGGTGGCGCGCCGGCGCCATAGCACTGTGGCCCCTTCTGCACGTGTGTCGGCAAGAAGCGCTTGGAAGAGGGACCGCATGCCGCCCTCGGCCCTGTAAATGCCTTTGCGCAAAATGCTCACGCCCATAAGCCCCGCGAGCCAGGGCGAATCTTCGGGGGCGTTTTGAGTGGTGTCGAGCAGGAGGCCCGCCAACACCCGCCGCGCGAACACATGTTCCTTTCTCAGGCCCAGAGCTTCGCAGGCCGTGGAAAAACGCGCTCCCAGGAGGAGTGGAAAAGCGAAAGCCCGTGTGGGGGGGGTGAACTGCGCAAGAGAAAGCGCGCGCGCAACATCGGACGCCGTTTGCAGAGGAAAGCGCGGGACGCCTTTGAACACCTTCCACATCCATGCCGCTTCGCGTTCGCACACGGCAAGCACGTGTTGCAGCGCACGAAGGTCCTCGACAAGAGCGTGAGGAAGCCCCTCCACGGCGCCAGCCCCTTGGGCATTGAGCTCGCAACGCGTGTTCCCTTGTTCAAAAAGAAGCATGCCGTGGGCGTCCAGGGTGAGCGTGGCGCCTTCCACAAGGAAGTGATGGGTGAGACGAGGGATGCGGTGGAACACCGGTTGAAACGCCCGCGTACGGGCCTGCGCGCCGAAACCAAGAAGGAGGTCTTGCAGACCCCCAGGCTCACAATCGACGAGTTGAGTGGCGCCCGCATCGAAAACACGCCGCGGCCCGCCACGCCCAAAGTGGCCTGCCTGACCTCCCGGCTCGGTGTGAGCGTCGGCCAGCAGAACCGACGCGCCTTTTTCTGAAGCCGCGAGCAGCTTGGCCGCCGTGATTCCGGCCGCGCCGGCGCCGATAACAAGATAATCTGTTTCCATGGTGCGCGAGAACTCGCGCGCCCTCCTTTTCAACAGCAACCTTTCAGTCCGCGCGCAGAAGTGTGTCTCCAAAACGCAGGAAATCAAGGAATTCCCGCTCGACATCCTCATATTCGCCAGTTTCGCCATTTTCGAGCGCAAAGACGTCATCAACGGAAGCCTCGGCGTCTGCGACCAGAGGCGCCTCATGTGCCACATGAGCCTCGTTCGAATCGAGGCCGAAGGCCAGAGTGACGTTGGCGCAGTTTGAAGGCTTGGTCGCCGTCTTGGAGCCAAACGTCGCCTTGAGGGTGTCGAATTGAGAGCACGTTGTCGCAAACGAGTCTTTGAATTCCTCGAGCTTGGAGGGGTCGGTGTTTTCCGTTTTGAATTTATCGTAGTAGGCGTCCGCCGCCTTCGCAGCGCTGCTTGCGCTCGCCGCGATTTTGTCTTGTTTGGCGGACGTTTTTTTGCCGGTGGAAGAGACTGAATTGGTGTTCACATAGCCTGTAATCTTCGTTTTAGACTCTTCAAATTTCTTGACGCCATTGATGAGGCTCTTGCCAACGTTCTCGGGAACGACGTCTTCAATGGCCGTCATGAGAAGGCTCATGATTTCAAATTGAGCCAGAGCGAGGTCGACAAGTTCGTGAGTGAGTGTTTCACCGATGGTGTTCAGGGCGGCGATTTTCGTATTCAAAGTGTCAATGCTCTTCTTGATTTCCGTCGGGTCGGTGGCGCTCGAAGAGGCCGTGTTCAGAGCCGAAATTTCTTTTGTAAGAGTGTCTGCTGTCTTAATCGCGTCGACGGTTCCATCGTTGTTCGTGTCGAGCTTCACTTGGTAAAGTGCGGCACCTTGCGCGAGTGTTGAAATGGCTGCCGAAAAAAGGATGGCAGGCTTTTGATACGCTGCATTGAGGCCGCCCAGACAGCTTTCAAGTTCGAGTGCCTTTTTTCGGGCCGCTGAATTCACCACGGCGTCGAGGATGCTTTTGGGAACAAGCTGACAGATGGCCTTCCAGCTGGCCTGAAGTTTGCGGAAACGGGCCGCCGCAGTCGACAGCTGCGCAAACGTGGTGGGGTCGGACGAGGCGAGCGAAGCGAACTTCGTCTCGGCGTTCAAAAGATCTTGAAACGTTTTCGGATTCGCCTTGGCCACGGCGGCAATTTCGGCGGCGGTGAGCCCGGCGGCCGAGGTGAGCTGTGTGAGGCTGTTCTTTGATGTGGACGTCGTGGCGGCAGAGGCGCCACTGGCTTTGGGGGTGGGTGTTGACTGGATCTTCGAGAGCTTGGTGAGCAAGGCGAGAGGGCCAAGGCCTGCCTCACCATTCAGAGCGTAAGCCAGCCGAACGCGGGCGCGCTCGTTTTGTGGATTCTGATCGATGATCTCTTGGTAAGCCGCGGCGGCTTCCGCAAATTTACCCTTGTCGTAGAGGAGCTGCGCTTTGAGCATGAGCGCACTGGGCGACTTTTCGCGTTCACTGCTCGTCAGCCAGCCATTACCGCACCCAGACGTCGCCGCAACGGCCACTCCGAGCATGGCGAAGGTCGCAATAGGGAATGTGATCTTCATGTGCCTCTCCTCTAGGGTTTCGTCTTCTGAAACCGCTATCGGAGAAGGAGAGAGGGGCCTTGAACAGGCAAAAATTGCCTCGGGTCAAAGCTGCCGAAGGGCCACCTAAAGAGCTGAAATTCTTCAGACAGGGCGGCGGGCCAGGAGGTCGCGGATCTCTTGAAGGAGAGTTTCCGACTTGCTGGGCGCGGGAGCGGCGGCGGGTTCGGCTTCTTTTTTCTTTTGAAGGGAATTGATGACCTTAACGACCGCAAAAATCGCCGCTGCGACGATAACAAAGTCGAACACGGTTTGCAGGAAGTTGCCCACGTTCATGGTCACCGCAGGAACGATGGCGCCGGCGGCATCGACGCTGGAGGACTTCAACATCACTTTGAGGTCGGTGAAGTTCACACCGCCCACAATCAGGCCGATGGGTGGCATGACGACGTCTGCCACCAGCGATGTGACGATTTTGCCGAATGCGGCGCCAATCACCACACCTACGGCCAAGTCGACAACGTTTCCGCGCATCACGAAGGTTTTGAATTCTTTCGCAAGGCTCATACAGAGCTCCAGAGCGTCGAAGGGTTAACGTGCGACTTTCGAAAAGCCATAGTCACGAGCGAGGCTTTCGGAGGGCAAGCACACTTTGCCTTCGGGGGTTTCGTTCACCATGGCGGTGTTCGACGTTTCATTGATGACGTAGGTTTTGCCAGCGAGGTCGACTGTGATGTGGCACGCGCCGCTGTAGTTGGCGTCGGGGTTGTACCCGGGGATGGAAGCTGCAGGAGCGGCTTCGGGAGCCACGACCGCAGGGGCCACTTCCACTGCGGGGGTGGCTTCGACCACGGTGCCTTCGGTGGAGGCGACCTTGGGAGCTTCGGTGACGAGCTGCTGGGCGGAGGGAGGAATGCTCACCCAACGATCGTCAAGTCTGAACATCACGGCGCCGGGGCCCGTGGTGTTGGCAAGAGCAGCGGCGGGAAGCGCGAGGGCAAGAACAACGAGGGATTTCATGGGGACTCCAGTTTGGAAGAAAAACACTGAGAGAGCACAACGCCAGCATCTACCAAACGGGGTCATGACCCGCAAGGCATCATTCACGCACGCACAGCGAGTGTGTTCAGTGATTGTGTTGAAGCCTCGGTCTCCTCCGTGTGGGAGTGGATTAACTGAGGCTGATACCTTGGGAAATGAGGTCGTGAATGCGCAGAAGGCCCAGCGCTTCTCGGGCAGGCCCTACGACAGGAAGAATGTTGAGCGGGCGTGGACGGTTTTCCATAAGCGCGAGAGCATCCACAGCCAATGTTCCCTGAGGCACCGTCAAAGGCGTTGGGTTCATAATGTCGCGTGCAAAGAGTGAGAACACGGCAGGGCCATGTTTTTCCATGGCGACGCGGAGATCCTTTTCAGAAATGAGTCCGGCGAGAACCCCCTTGTCACCTTCCACCACAAGGAGCGCCGCACACGCGAATTCAGTCATCCGCGACACGCATTCCTTGAAGTCGGCTTGAGGCGAAACCACGGGCAACTTGTTCCCTTGCGCCATGAGGTCGTCCACTTTGACAAAGATGCGTTTGCCGATGGCACCACCGGGATGATTGCGCGCGTAGTGCTCCAGCGCAAAAGCGCGCGCTTCCATGGTCGCAGCCACCACGAGTTGGCAGAGTGCAAGTGTGGTGACCGTGCTTGTGATGGGTGCCTGATTCAGCGGACACATTTCTTCCACGGAGGGAAGCAGCAGCACGTGTTCCGATGCACGCGCTACAGGAGAATCGAGGCGCGCCGTGATGGCGAAAAGGCGACACCCGCGCTCTGCAAGCCGAGGGAGCGTGGCTAAAATTTCTTCCGAACGTCCGCGGTTTGATATGCACACCACGGCGTCTCCTGGCATGACGCTGCCAAAGTCGCCGTGAAACGCCTCTGTGGGGTGAAGAAAACGAGCATTCACACCCACTGACAAAAGCATGGCCATGGCCACTTGGGCCACGCCACCCGATTTTCCTACGGCAACGAAAACGATTTGGCGGGGGCCTTCGGGCAGCGAAGGGGCGTCGAGTGAGGCTTTGCAACACGCATCCACAAGGGCTTCAAGTGCCGCTCTGTGTCCGGCGTTCCGACCCAACTCTTCGCCAAGCCAAGCCACCGCTTTCGCCATGTGAGCCGCTCGGGAGGGTGCCGATGCAAGAGCATCGGGGCTTGCTGCCTGCAGGCTCGAGTCCGTTCCACTTGGCGCGTAGGGGGCCGACATCAGTGAAAGTCCGTTTTCTCGGGCAACACGAGAATGCTTTCGGGTGCCTCTACGGAGCCCGAGGGGTCCAGTGGAGGAGCCTCTTGGGCGTCGCCATTGCGCGGACCCCCTTTCGCTCCTTTCGCTCCTTTCGTCCCTTGCGGCGATCCTTTCCCGCTCTCGCCAGCCCGCCTGCGCGTGGTGGCGCGCTCGGAATGCACGCGGCTTCGCACTTCCCGTCGCTGAGCGAGGTCTGCCGAGAGGCCCCCCAGAAACTCCGTTGCCTCATCGAGCGAATCGTTAAAGGGAGCGTCCGTGGAAGAGGCTTCCGCCGCGGCGTTCTTGTGAGCCGACAAAAGCTCCGCTTTCGAACGGAACCCGGCGAAAGCCGACTGCCCGGCAAGACCTTCCAGGGCCCGCCATTGTGCCTCACCAAGCGACACGGTGCGTTTTGCGAACTCCATTTGCCATGCCGAAAGAGCTTCCTGGCGTTCACAAAGTTCTTCCAAAACTCCCTGCACGAGGGCGAGTTGGTCAAGGTTTTCTTCTATTTTGCGCTTTAAAGCGCGCAGGGTTTCCGAAAAAGCCTCGACCGAAGTTCCCTCGGCGCCCTGAGACGTTTTCAACACTCCAGCGCGTTTCACAGGCTTCACCTGTTTTCTCGCGGCAGGCTTCGCCTCGGCGCCCGCGGAGATCACGGAGACTTTAGACGAGGGCTTCTTGCGCGCGGGCATTTTGTTTCCTTTCAGGCCTTGTTTTCCATGGAAGCGTCGAGGACGCCTTCCTTGCCTTCAGTGGCAGTGACACTGGGCGGATTCTTATCGAACAACACGATTCCGTTTTGGTGCATGGCAGACCAGAAATTCGGGTCGGGCATGACGCCAACTTCAAAACCCACCTCGTTGAACAGCTCTTCTTTCGACGCTATCGACTGGCGGACGTCGGCACAGAAGGCTTGCATGGCTTCTTGCGACTCTTCCACTCCGCTCACGCGGATGAAGAGGGTGCGGATCCAGCCGCGCTCGCCTGTGCCTGGGGGAAGGATGGCTCCAAGCACCGCGGCTTCGACTTGCTCCAAGGCGCCCATGACTTCCAAAGCATGCGCTTTTTGTTCTTCATTGAAGACGTCGGGAGGAAAGGCCACCTGCATTTGTCCATCGTCGGCCTGCCCATCGGCTTGGGCTTCCTGCCCAGGAGCCCCTTGTCCGGGGGCCGCGGCGGCCACCTGAACGGGGGAGGGGCCGTTTTGGGGAACGATGCCCATGGCCAACTGACGGTACTCCACCTTTGGCAGCACAATGAACGGCGCGCTGCCGGCATTGATGACAACAACCTCGGCGGGACTTGGCTCCAGGAGCTTGAAGATGTCTTGGCCCCGAACGGCCACGTACTGGCCGCCTTCCGCACGCCACCGGCGCGCCGCCGCAGCACTCGTAAAGGCGGCCGCGAACTGAATACCTCCTGAGTTTGTCAGGATGGCGACACTCAGGTTGTTCGGGTCTTTGGAGTCTTCGTTGCTTTTGGCGGCTTCACCGTCGGCTTCATCGGCCAAAGCGAGAAGGAGGTCGGAAAAGAGGAGTTCTTGGTAAACCTTGCGGCGGCTGTCGGGGCTGTCGTTGCGGGCATTTTCGAGCATGGCCTGCTCGAGGTACACTGCGGGTGTCGGTTCGCCAGGATTCGTGGCAGCGGCTTCGGCCCCAGGCGCCCTCTCGGGACTTTTTGAAGGCTCCGACGCAGACGCCGAGGGGGCGTCTGCCATGCCGGGAATGCCCGCGGTCTTCTGCGTTTCGCCCTTCTTGCCGAACAAGCTCTTGAGCACCATGTGGTGTCTTCCTTATGAGATAGCGTCTGTAGAAAGAATTTTCGAAAACCCGATTCCATTGAAGATGCTACGGCCTCCCCCCGATGGCAAGGCCAGATTCCCGCGGGGTTGGAGCGGGCGGGCCCGTGGTCGTGCGGGCCTCGTGCCGGTCTGGTGCCGGTCTGGTGCCGTTCTGGAGATTTAGCGGTAGCGTCGTTTTTTCGCGTCTTTCCAGAGCGTATTCCAAGCGTCCAGCGACAGAGCCTTCGCCGAGGCCTCATCGAGGGGGGCGTTTTGCTCGCGACGAATGGCTTCCATTTCTGCAAAACGCGTCACGAATTTTTCTCCGGCTTCCCGCGCTGCGATGTCAAGATCGATCGCTTCCGCTTCCTCGAATCGGTTCTCGTTCAACCAGGTCACGACGTTTGCCAGCGCGAAAGCCACATCGCCCACTTCATCGGCAATACGGGCGCGGCTTGATTGCGAACTCGTGAGTTCCACTTCGAGCTCGGCCACTTCCGAGCGGAGGTCTGCGAAAGTTTCGGGCCAGGTTTGCCATGCGAAACCAAGTTTGTAGCTGCGGCGCGAAACCGCGCGGAGCCATTCTAGGGTGGGCAAGGCTTTCTTTTTTGAGGCCTTGTGCAACAGGGAGCGGTGGGTTGTCGTCGGGTTTTCTTGTTTCTCGGTGCTTTTGATGGCGTCCCACTGAGTGACCACGGCCTCCGCCGTGGACACCCTTTCGCCTCCAAACACGTGGGGGTGTCTTCGGATCATTTTTTCGTCGATGGCATGAAAGACGTCGCGAACGTGGAACAACCGTTCGTCGGCGGCCACCTGCGCATTCAGAAAGACCTGGAGAAGAACGTCGCCGAGTTCGTCGGCAAAAGCGGCCGCAGCATCCGCACGTTCTTCCGAGGTGCGGGCCGCAACGAGGCCTTCCGCGGCGTGCACGGCCTCATAGGCCTCTTCGATAAGATACGAGCGAAGGCTGCCAAACGTTTGCTCGAGGTCCCAAGGACACCCCCCTTCGGGTGAACGCAGGTGCGCAATGGTGCGGTGAAAGGCAACGGCAGCTTTTGCAACGGCAAAAGACTCATCCGAGGAAGGTTGAGAAGCGCTCACTTTTTTTTTTGAGTCGTCGTCCCCTGTGGGGTGCCCCGTTTGCCAGTCGAGAAGCGATGGCTCGTAGGCCGCAGGGGGGTGGAAGCCGGCAAGCTCCAACACCGTGGCAGCGACATTTGCAAGGCCCGCCTGTGGAAGGTCGCTCCGAAGTCCGTGTGGGCGGTGGCGGGCGGGCAAGGCCTCAAGGTTGAAGAGGGCGCACGGGACTTTCGAAAGTGTGTGGCTCGTTTTCACCTTCGGCACACCACTGGCGTCGAGAGCGGGCCTCCCGGTTTTCTTGTCGAGTTCATACATCTCGTCGGCGTTGCCATGGTCCGCCGTGACCAGAACAATCGTGTTTGTTTCCTTTGCGGCATCAAGAATTCGGCCGAGCGCGACGTCCACGGCTGCCATGGCAACCACGGTGGCGGCGAAGTCACCCGTGTGGCCCACCATGTCGCCATTGGCGAAATTGATGCGTCCCACGCGGAAAGAGTCGGAGCGCATGGCTTCTATGGTGGCATCCGCGATTTCGGCCGATTTCATCCAGGGACGCTGTTGGAAGGGGACTCTGTCAGATGGCACTTCAATATAGGTTTCTGTTGTCTCGTCGAATTTTCCTGAGCGGTTGCCGTTCCAAAAATAGGTGACGTGTCCGAACTTCTGCGTTTCGCTGCAGGCGAACTGGGTGACTTTCGCATGCGCAAGGTATTCACCCATGACACCAGCAATGCTCGGAGGCTCGACGAGGTAGGTGGAAGGCAGTTTGAGGTCGCCGTCGTATTGCATCATTCCCGCGAAGTGGACCTTCGGGAAGCGCTTGCGATCGAAAGGCTCGAATGTTTCTTCCGTCAGCGCACGCGTGATTTCTATGGCTCTGTCACCGCGAAAATTAAAGAAAACAAAGGAATCTCCATCCTCGACGATGCCCAGCGGTTTTCCCGTGCCGTCGGCAACAATGAAGGGTGGAAGATCCTGATCTCCTAGTTTTGTTTCGTTACGAAGCGTTGTCACGGCCTCGTGCAACGACGAAAAGGCGCGCGCCTCGCCCCGAACGTGAGCCGCGTATCCGCGTTCCACGATTCGCCAGTCGCTTTCGTATCGGTCCATGGTCACCATGGAGCGACCGCCGCCCGAGGCCACAGCGACATCGAATGAGGGAGAGCGGAGATCAGAAAGCACCCTTTCGAGCCTTTCCACATATTCCAGAGCGGACGTGGGGCTCACATCGCGACCATCCAGAAGCATGTGGAGGCGCACTCGACGCACACCTTCTGTTTTCGAGCGTGTGATGAGGGCCAAAAGGTGATCGATGTGGCTGTGCACGTTGCCGTCCGACAACAAACCACAAAAGTGCAGCGTGGCTTGCTGACCCGGCTGAGGGGCTTCGCTAGTGAGAGCGGCCCGGCACACGGTTTTCTTCCAGCCGCTCCCCTCAAACAATGCTCCCGACGCGAGCGCCTGACCCACGAGTTTCGCGCCTTGCGCAAAAATACGGCCTGCACCCAAGGCGTTGTGGCCCACCTCACTGTTCCCCATGTCGTCTTTCGACGGCAAACCGACACTCGGGCCGTGGGCAAGCAATGTGCGAAAAAAACGAGACTTCGTGAGCGCATGAAGCCGAGGCATGTAGGCTGCGCACACGGCATTTCCCTGACGAAACGGCGTTTCCGGCAGCACGCCGGCCTCGGCATCGAGTGCCGCCGTAATGGAATTTTCGAGTGAAGTCGCCCCTACGCCGTCAAGGACCACAACGAGAACTTTGTGACCCGTGGACGGGTTCTGTATAAAGCGTTTGAGTTCGAGAGGGGCCGTCATCATTTTCGGTGTCCTCGGGGCTGTTTCAGAACAGGGAACGGGGGGCACTGTGTCATTTTGGAAGAAGCGAAGCAAACCTGTGTGGGCCATGCTCGCGATGCTCATGGCTCTTGTTGCACATGGGGTCTTCCCGGTGTCCCATGCGCGAGTCTTGGGAGGTGTCTGGTCTGCGGCTCTTGCGCAGTCCGACCCCTTCGAAATTCCACTCGCTTCGTTGAAAAGAAAGGCTCCCGAACACGTCGTTCGGTTCACCCTCGAAAAGCTCTCCACGTCGGACGGGGCTCCTCGCGCCGTCGTGCGGCTCAGCACTCGAGATGGCTTCAAAATATACGACAAGGGTCTTGAATTCACTTACCGGGATGCCAGTGGCGTCGTTTCCACTGCGCTCGCTTTTACGCCCTCACCGAAACCTCAGCGCGTTGTCGACCCGTTTTACAACGAAGAGCGCGACGTCCACTCGGCCCGTTCCGCGTTCGAAGTGACCCTGCCTCCGAACACGCTTCCCGCGTCCCTTGCCGATGGCTTCGTGGTCGTCCGTTTTGAGGCCTGTTCGGTCAGCATGTGCCTATTGCCCACCCGATACGACGTTCCGATTCTCGAAGGGGCGCGGGGCAAGCCACAACGGAAAAAAGACGGAAACATTGGCCTCGACGCGGGTGTCTCGGCAGAAAGTCAGCAGTCGCGCGTGGTGAAGTCGGAAGACGTGAGCCTTTTGGGTGGAGAGGGAGACGCCTTTGCGCCCGTGGACGGTGCACCTGCGCCGTCTGCCAGGCCCACGGCACTGCCAAAGCCAGAGCCGACGCTGATGGGCGCAGCACTGACAAAGCCAGAGCCGACGCCGATGGGCGCAGCACTGCTGCTGAACGAATCTCAGAGCGTGCCAAGCACCCCCAGTGTCGAGTCTGTTACCGACCAAGCCTCGCTGTGGGTGCAGCGATCCCTCAGCGCACGAAGCTGGCTTCTTTTTCCTGCGCTTTTTCTCGCGGGACTCTTGATGAATTTGACACCCTGTGTGTACCCCATGATCCCCATCACTCTGAATGTTTTGTCGCAGTTTGGCGCACACGGCCCTGCCAATGACGAACAACGCCGGCGGCGACGCGCGCTTCTGCCCTTTGTCTACGTTGCGGGAATGGTGCTCGCCTATTCGCTCATGGGCGTGGTGGCTGCAATGACAGGCAGCATTTTCGGCTCTCTGCTGCAAAACGTTTACGTCACCGTGGTTCTCGCCCTGGTTATGTTCCTTCTTGGCCTGTCCATGTTGGGCGTGTTCAACATGTCAGCCCTGCAGACGTTCGCCTCGAAAATTCCGGTGGCCGAGAAGCACCCTGCTCTGGGTGTCCTGACAATGGGTGCCTTGTCGGGTCTTGTGTCGGCCCCCTGCACTGGTCCCGTTCTTTCCACCATCCTGCTGCTTATTGGCCAGTCTCGCGACCCCCTTTACGGCTTCATTCTTATGCTGTTTTTTTCGCTTGGCTTCGGTGCACCCTACGTTGTTCTGGGGCTTTTCACACAGAAAATGGGGCGCCTTCCCAAGGCGGGCGGCGTGCTCAATTCGGTCAAATTCGTTTTCGCGGCGCTCATGTTTGCCTTGGCACTCTATTACCTCAAGCCCCTTCTGGGGCGTTTCGAAATGGCGCGTTGGTTGTTCGTGCGTCCTGGTTTCGCGGGTGTTTCTATCGCGGTGCTCGCCGCACTTGTTTTTCATCTGTACGGCCGCCTTCAGCCCGAGGCGGCCCGCTACGCGCGCGCAGGCACGCTCGTGGCTCTCACGGCTCTGGCACTTTGGCTCACCCTCTTTGTCACGAGCGGTTTCGTCGCTCCTCCCACACCCCGTGCCGTTGGCCAGGCCGGCGGCGGGGGGCCCTTAAGTTCTTCGTCTGCCCCTTCTTCCAACCCAGGAGGCCCCTCAGCGAACGTCTCGAACGGGTCGGACGTGAAGTGGGTCTCCGACTGGCAGCAAGCCGTTGTCCGAGCGAAGGTCGAACGCAAACCCATGATGGTCGACGCTTGGGCCGAGTGGTGCGTGGCCTGCTTAAAAATGGATGAAACTGTGTGGAAAGATTCTGAAGTCGTGAAAATACTCAACCGTGATTTCATACCGGTGAAGCTCGACTTCACGCGCTCCTCGCCTTTTTCAGAATCGATTATCGAGCGATGGGACTTGTCGGGTCTGCCCGCAGTGGGCTTTTTCCCAGTGGGGGCCGACCTTGAGGCAGCTCCCCCCGTGTTGTTTCGTGAAGCCATTTCCGCGCGCAAGTTTTTAGACACCGCGGCCCCCCTTCTCGCGTCGGAGTCGTCCCAATGACCAATGGATACGAAGCGTTTCAGCTCTTTCTTGGCGTCGGAGGGCTTGTTCTCCTTGCCCTCGTGGCCCTTCTTCTTGTCGTCTTTATTTTCGCTCTCTTCTTCTTTGCGTCCAGGCGAGGTGGCAAAAAATCGAGCGCCGGCCGCCTGCGTCTGAAAAAGCTGAACGATAAAGTGGACGATCACAAAGACACCGTTCTTTCGGCCGTCCTTTCTCGCAAAGCGTATAAGACGTGGACAAAAGCCGAGGAAAAAAAAGAAAAGGAACACGCCAAGGAGAGGGAAGCCAAGCAAGAAGTCCGTGTTTTTGTCGTCGACTTTTCGGGCGACCTCGCGGCGACACAAGTGGAAAGCCTGCGCGAGCAAGTGTCTGCTGTGCTTGAAGTCGCGCGGCCTCAGGACGAAGTCGTTGTTCGACTCGAAAGCCCAGGTGGGGTGGTGCATGGATATGGGCTCGCAGCGTCGCAACTGGAGCGCGTGCGTGCCCGTGGCGTTCCCCTCACGGTGTGCGTCGACAAGGTTGCTGCCAGTGGCGGATACATGATGGCCTGCATTGCAAACCGCATTCTGGCAGCGCCGTTTGCCGTCATTGGTTCCATTGGGGTTGTCGCTTCATTGCCGAACTTCAACAAAGTGCTTCGCAAACTCGACGTTGACTACCTTGAACTCACCGCGGGCGAATACAAAAGAACGGTGGGGCCTTTGGCAGAAGTCACCGAAAAAGGGAAAGCCAAGTTCCTGGAGCATCTGGAAGACACGCATGCCTTGTTCAAAGAATTCGTGTCTAGGCACCGTCCTTCCTTAGATGTCGCTCGTGTCGCCACAGGCGAACACTGGTTCGCCTCACGCGCTCTTTAGCTCGGGTTGGTAGACGGCCTTTCGACAAGCGATGCTTATTTGCGCGAGCGCTGCAACGAGGCGGATGTGTACCTCGTTGAATTCGAGAGAAAAGAAACCATGAAGGAGCGGCTCACGCACTTCATGAG
>JADCJN010000027.1 GCA_020247005.1 Silvanigrellales bacterium | reverse complement strand
TGACCTTCCAAAATAGGGCTGTCGTCACCCAGCCTGTGGAACTTGTGGTGAACGGCGTGTCCGTGAAGTACCAAGAAGTCGCGTTTGCGTCGGGCCCCTACGCGCCCGGGGGCAGCAAAGTCGCTTCTGTTGAAAAGCTTAACAAAGAATTGAAGCGTCGCATTTTGTCTTACGCCTGCAACGAAACGAACCCCGCCTCGCCGGGAGGCACCGGTGCTGCGCTCAGCCTTGAGGTTGCGCTCCGTGCAGTAACGGCCTCTGTCGTTTCGTATGAATTCCTGGGAAGCGCCTCTTGCCCAGGCTTCGCCCACCCGAACACCCTGCACTACGGGCTTTCCTGGAGCCTCGACAAGGCCATGGAGTTTGGGGTCGAACCACTTCTTCCCAAAAACGTCACAAAAGAAACCGCGTTGCTGGACATCCGAAAAGCTCTTTCCAAGGCAGCCCCCAACACGCAATGCAAAGAGCTGTTGCGCGAATTTTCGCTCTCCGACCTGAGCGTCGTCATTCTGGAAAAGAGTGTGCGCATTTTGCCGCAATGGCCGCACGCCGCAACGGCGTGCGTCGAACCTCTTGAGCTTCCTTTGGCGGAGGCCGGCGAGGGGCGCGCGGCGCCTGCCATCGCCTGGCCGTTGCCCTAAGCACAGCCGACTCTCGGGAACCTTCCGGACTAAAAGGAAGGGTCTTCGTCGAGAAGGGCGCGAAGGTCTTTTTTGCGCTCCCGGGACACTTTGAGAGTGACCCCCGACTTCAACGTGAGCGTGGCATTCGACTCCAACGTAAACGAAGCGACCTCACGCAAATTGACAATGGCGTTGCGATGAATCCGCAGGAAAAGGTGCGGATCAAGGCGCTCTTCCAGCGCTGAAAGCGAAGGATCGCAAGCAAAGCTGAATTCTTCGGTGAAGAGGGTGGTGACGTGATCTTCACTCAAAAAGTAGTGCACTTCGCTCACAGGCACCATGCGCACGCGCGTGCCCGCGCGCACTGCGATGTTTTCGAGGTGCACCCGCTGGCTTCGCAAGGCCTCCACGAGCGTCCTCTCTGCCGAGAGACTTTCAGGCGCTGTCGGCGTTGGCGCAGTGAGTGGGCCTTGCGGGGCCGAGACGACTCTGGAAAGGGCCCGGTTGAGCGCCTGATAGAGGCGCTCCGGAGGAAACGGCTTGAGGAGGTAATCGACCGCCGCAACATCGAAAGCCTTGAGTGCGAATTCACTGAACGCCGTTTGAAAAACGACCTCGAACCGCCGCTCAGGGAATTGCAAGAGGACGTCGAAGCCGCTGACCTCCGGCATTTGGATGTCGAGGACAACCACCTGAGGCTCGCATTGGCGGATCTTTTCGATGGCTTCAATGCCGTCGCACGCGAAATCGACATCGAGAGAAAGCGCGCCGGAAAGCGAAGGGATGTGGGCTGCCCCATCCGCATATTTGGCCAGAAGGACGCGCAAACGCTCACGCGCCAACTCTTCGTCGTCGACAACCAAAATGCGAAAGGGGCTCATGAAATTAGAACTTCATGCGGAACTTGCCGAGAATGAGTCCGAGGTCGGTGGAAGAGACATCGGCTTCAGCCTCAGCGCCAGCGCCAAGCTTTGAGGTCGTCGAGCCTGTTTTGAAAAGGAGGTCGGCGCCCGCTGCGTACTCGAAGTTCTTGCCCCAGGCCATGACGAAGAGAGCATCGGCATAGGCACCAAACTGGGTGCCGCTCGTCTTGACTTCCCCTGTCACTGCTGTGGCGCCAGTGCCCGTTGTTGTGGTTTCCTTGCCGCTCGAAATTTCAATAAAGGGGTTGATGTTCGCTTCGAACGTGCCAGGACCCGCAGGCATGGAGCCCCAGTAGTAGGCGCCAATGGTGTTGGTCATGCTCTCTTTTTTCGATTCTTTTTCCTTGGAATTGTTCAAGCCCAGCGTGACGCCTACTTCCATGGTTTCCGACATGGCTTTGCCAAGCCACAGGGAGCCGCCCGTGACCGCTGGGTAAAGGTAAACTGCGTACCCTTCTGGGTATGCGGCGAGTTCGAAAGACGCCAGGGAGGGGAACGTGGTGAGAGTGGACGTCGTTTCTTCAACGTCTGGTCCGACTTCAGGCTCTAAGGTTGTGGAAAGCATACCGGCGCGCGCTGCCGTGGTGGACAAACGGAACGCGGGTTCAGCAGCGAAAGCGGCCGAAGAGAGCGCGCCTGCGACGGCTGTCACGGAAAGAAAAAGAGCGCGGCAAGCGGACGAAGAAACGTTCATAAGAACCTCGGGAAGAGAGGGTTTGGACATCAGGCAATGGCAACAGTTTGTGCACGACTGCAGACATGACAACTCACAAGGAGATTCGCCACTTTAAGGAAACGATTTGGAGGTGTCAAACTTGCCGGAATTTGAGCCAGAAGAAGGAAAACTTAGCGGCCCTCTTCCAGGCGTGTGCCCGTGAATAAAAACGAAGCGCGGGCATCGCCCTGTTCGTCGACAAGCAGCTCGAAACGCCAGCCTTCGCCGTAAAGAAGTTCGAGGCGACGGCGCGTGTTGGCTAGTCCGGTGCCTGTTCCTTCTTTGTCAGGGGTGCTGAGGGAGGAACGCCGAGTGGCTTGGGGTTGCCGTTCCCCGTTTCCTTCGTTGAAGACATGGCACTCGTAGCCGGGAGTGCCCATGAGCGGCGCAACGTGAACACGCACCACGCCCCCTTCACGGCTTGCTTCGATGCCATGTTTCACCGCATTTTCTACCAGGGTTTGAATGAGAAGCGGGGGAACGTAAATGTGAGAGGCTTCGGCGGGAATGTCGAAGGCGTAAGAGAGCCGTTTGCCGAATCGACGTTTCTGCAGAGCAAGATAGCTTTCGACAATGCGCATTTCTCTATCGAGTGGAATGGTGGTGAGCTTTGAGCTTTCCAAAATTTCTCGAAAGAGGTCGGAAAGCTGTTGAAGCATGCCACGAGCGGCTCCAGCGTCGATGTCAAGAAGCGATTGCACGCTATTTAAGGCATTGAACAGGAAATGCGGATTCATTTGACTCCGCAATGCCGCCAATTCTGCCGACATCTGTTCCCGTTTCAAATCGGCGTCGCGCCGCGCCAAAAGTTCACGCTCTTGGATGCGTGTTTGGATTTCCCCGGCCATCGCGAAAAGAGTGTCGACGAACTCCTGAAATTCGAGAAAGGCGACGGTTGGCTTGGCAACGTCGTAATGGCCTTGGCCGAATGCTCGGACGATGCCGCGCAGAGGTTCGAAGGGGCGAACGAAAATGCGTGCCAAGGAAAATGCGGACAGCCCAAGGAACAAGAGCCCTGCGCTCAACACGGCCATGAGCATCGCATTGCGTTGCCAAACAGCCTCAATTCGCGCCCGAAAGTTTTGCCGTATCTCGAAGCGAAGGCCACCGGCATCGACACGAGAAAGCAGCGTGTCTTCATTCACGACCTCCGACACAAGCTTGCCCGTGGTGCCTTCTGTTTCGGAGCGCGAGGTTGGGGTTGCGGGCTGCGACTCCGAGGGCGCGGCCCCTGTTTGGATGGCGACCAAAACGCCATCGCTGGACGCGAGTTCGCTTTGAAGGAGTTTTTCGAGGGCTTCTGTTGGCACGAAGGTCACCACAGCGCCAGCAGAGGATCCCAGAAAATCGCGCACGGGTGTGAATAGAAACAGACCCGGCTCCCGAGGGGCTGACACGGCGAAGAAGGCGTGCCGTTGGCGAGCAGCCTGGTTTTCTTTGATACCTGCGAGCCAGGGGTCGAAGGCGTCCTGAAAAGGAAAGGGGCGACCGAGTTCGAGTTCCTGAGGCGACGTGGCGACCAAGACGCCTTCGCTCCCGAAGAACCAGGCCCCTTGGGAAAGAGGCGTCTCCGCGTTGTAACTTCCCAGCCGTTGTTCAATGCGTTCGAAAAAAAGCACACTCCGCGTGCCCATTTGGAGGTCGGAATCGAAGCTCAGAGTGCGAGAGCGCGTCACGAGGAGTTCGAGTTCGCGACGCAGTTGGTTGGCTGCGTTCTGCGCGCCCTGTTGCAGTGCCGAAACGACCTCTTCGCGGGTTTCTTGAACGCTTTGACGCAGTAAAAGGACTGCGCCGAGCCCCCCAGGCACGGCCATGAGCAACACGACCGCCAGCGTGAGCGCGGAACCGAAGGGCAGAAGCGGAGCACTCGAAAAGAACCCACCCCTTTTTCGAGGGTGAAGAGAAGGAGCGGGTTTCACGGGTGTTCCTTCGTCGCAGGCGAGGTTTGCGATGCGGAGCTTTCGAAGGCCCTTTGCCCTGCACGCGCGGTGTCTAACATCACACGAGTGGCCTCATGGGGGTCAAGTCTGGACGTGAAAAACAGGTTGATGCCTTTGCGCAAGGCAGGCCAAAGGAACAGCATTTTTGGCGAGGGCGTTACGGAAGCGCTGTTCTTGAGGTGCCTGGCAAGAGCCTGAAATTCGGCATCGTTGCCCAGCGGGACGCCGCGCAGAACAGGAAACCGACGCGCCTCCTGCGCGTAGCGGAACTGCACATCAGAACTCTGAAGCCAGCGTGCGAGCGCGTGCAGCGTCGGCCCCTTGGCGGATTCCAAACCCCGATTGGGAAAAAGAAGAGCAAACACGCCTCGAGGCGACAGCATTTTCTGGCCTTGGAACGAAGGCAGTGGTGCCATGCCGAAACGTTTGCCCAGGGCCTTACGGGTGTCTTCGAAGGCCCATTCGCCATTGATCGTGTACGCGAAGCGTCCGCGGTAAAATTCATCGGTGGCGCACATGTAACCGCAATTGGCTTCAACGATGCCTGTGGTGGCCAAGGCGTTGTAGGCACGAAGCGCGGCCGTCGTTTTTTCGCTTGAAAGCTCGGCCTTTGCCAAGTCCAGACCTTTGAGAGAAAGAAGAAACGGGAGAAAGAAATAGGGGTCTTTGAAGGGCCAGCCGCCCAAGGCCCCCTGTTTTGCGCGAGGCTCTTTCACGCGTCCTGTCTTCACCCACTCGGCAAGTTCCTCCCAGGTGCTTGGAGCCGACGGCAGCAGGCTTGTGTCGTAGTAGAAGACGAGATGGTTCCCCGACAAAACGGGTTCGCCATAGACGAAGGTGTCGATGGTGAGTGCCTCGTAGTGTTCCTTTGGAATCGTCCTCAATTGGGCGGCCTTTGGAATGCGGGAAAGGCGCAAAGGAACATGAAGGCCTGCGGTGTCGGCGGGTGCGAACACAACGTCGGGGAGCGCCCCCAAGGCCGCTCCTTTCAATAAAACAGCAGAGAGATCGACGATGTCTTCAATTTCAATGCTCACTCCCCCATGCGTGGCCTGAAACTCTGCAAGAAGGGTGCGGAGAAACTCGGCTTGAAATCGGTCTTGCGTATGCCATAAAACGATTTTTTGCGTGGGCACGCTCCTTGGGGAGGAGGGCGTGGGGGCTGGCGAAGCTCTTGCTGTCGCGCACCACAACACCACAGCAACCCACGCGACAGGAATCAGGGTGGCTCGGAGCATGAAGGTTCCTTTGCCAACAACGAGGTTGTGGTGTTTTTGGCCTCGAAATCGACCACCAAAACACCCACGTGGAGACCCGCTGCCCGAAAGGCCGCGAGCCAGCTTTTTTGGTGGGGCCGAAGCTCGTCTCCAGGACCTTTGACTTCCCAAAACTCAACGGAGTTCCCGCGCAACACCATAAGGTCGGGAAAGCCAGAATCGAAACGACCCGGATGCCGGAGCATGCGCTCCAGAACTCTTCCCAGGGCCTCCCGGGGGCACCGTGACAAAAGCGCTTCGAGAGTTTCCCACGCAAGTGCCGGCCACACGATCCAACGGTTCGCGAGGCCCTGCTTGGTTGCCCAACGCTCCCGAAGAAGGCCCAGTGTCGTTGCGCCCGAAACGAAATCGGCAAGAAGACGCAGGCACTGTGCGCGCCGGGCGATAAGGAACGATGGAGTGTGTCCGTCGAGAGGCCCCAGCTGATACGCATGTTGAAAGGCGCCTGGGACAGCTGCAAAAGTCGCCTCCCAAAAAACAAGGCCAAAGAGCGCGCACCAAAGCAGATTTTCGCAGTGCACACCTTTGTACCCCTCTTCAGAGAGGGCCCGAAGCGCTGCGCCTTCGACGCCCAGCGTGCGCAAGCTGGGCGAAAGCGAGAGGTGACGCTGAGGCCACACATCCACCGTCTTCTTCGTCGCCAGGAAGGCCTCCATGGCCGTGCGTTCTTCCAGGGGCAAAGGCAAAGAATCGAGAGTGTGTCCGCGTTTCTTCACAAGAAAACAAAACGCAAAGGCAAGCTCACCCTCGTCGAGTGAGGTTCGCAGCGTGTCGAGCGCCAGCTGTTCCGCTTCTTGGGTGCGCCTCGCTTTTTCCAGAAGCCGCGTGCGTCGTTCCCTGGCGGGAGCCACACCGTCGGCTTTGTAGCACTCGAGGGCCAGGGAAAAGCACCCCAGACGCTCCAAACGATTGCCCACAAGATTCAGAGCCTTCGAGAGCTTTCGCAGCGTGCGGCGTTGTGCCAGCGGGTGTGGCTGTTGCGACAGGGCCTCTTGAACGTCGTTCCAAAGGCTCAGAGCGGAATCTCGGGCGTGCACGAGCTGTTGCTCGCTCCACTTTTCGCGGTTCATTTCAAGTTCGACGTAAAGAGAGTTGAAAAACTCCTGCGCGGCGAAGGCGCGAGAAAGGTCGGCACGGGTTTCGAACGCGCGCGTCGAGGCGTCGAGCGGGTAGGTTTCGTAGCGCATGAGGCCCATGTCAGAAAGCACGAAATCGGTCATGCCTTGGGCTGCATTTCCAAAATAAAGAAACGAAAAAAGCCTCACGACGTGGGAGTGACGAGGACGCACGAGGCCGCCTGTGGCCTCGACTGCTTTCGAAATGATTTCATGAGGTGGCGTGTGGTTTTGAATGGCGAGGAGGATTTCGCTTCGACCCGCCTTGGGGCCTGCCGCCGAGGCCTTGAAGGCTTGCGGAAACACTCGCTTGAGCTCCGCCAACGGGAGTGTGGCCAGGGCGTCTTCCGTTGTGCACGGGTCCCCTTGGTCGTGGGTGTCGAGAAACTGCGCGTCCGCTAGGGCGCGCGACGCCTCGCCACAGTCGCCAATTTCGGGGTAACGCAGTTTCGAGACAGGGAACCAAGGGCCCACTCGATTCACCAGGCGCACGTAGAGTTTCTGTGCGGCTGGGGAAAGAACCCAGAAAGAGCTGAAGAACCACTCTTCTTGTGGAGAGAAGAGGTCGGCGTAACGGTGCTGAACGGTTTTGAGAAGCTCGAGAAAGTGGGCGTGGTAGTAGCCCTCGGGCAGTAGGGAGCTCACGGGGCGCATGATTCTAAGCTCTCCAAATTGTCGCTCAGTTTGCCAGCTTCCTGCCAAAAGTCGCTCACGTCTTTCAACAAGGCCCGGGTCATGAGTGCCTCCACGCCCTCTTCGAGCCACTCCGCAGGCATGACTTCCAAGTAATTCCGTTGAAGGAATCGTTTGTCGCAGAGCAAGACGAGGCCTTTGTCGGTGGGTGTGCGGATCACGCGACCTGCCGCCTGCACCACCCTCGCCATGGCCGGATAGACGTAGGCATAGTCGAACCCTCTGCCGTAACGACGATCGAAATAGGCGCGGATGCATTCGCGCTCGAGGTCGAAGGTGGGAAGCGAAGGGCCGACGATGAGAGCGCTTTCGAGTTCGTCGCCCGGAAGGTCGATGCCTTCGGAAAACACGCCCCCTTGCACGGCAAGGACAACCACATTTTTTGTTTTTTGGCGGAATTTTGCGAGAAGATTCGATTGTTCTGCGGAAGTCATGCCGGGCTGTTGCGCATAGACGCGAAAGCCCTTGAGGCGTCCGTCGAGGCGACGCGCAATTTCACCGAGGAACGCGAAGCTCGGAAAGAAAACGAAGGTGTTGCCCTTCCGCAAGGGAACAACCCGTTCAATGATTTCTGCAATTTTAGGATAGTTCCGCTCGCGCTCTTTGAACGTGGTGCTCACCTGGGGAATGAGAACGACCTTGCGGTTTTCGCGGGGAAACGGAGAAGCAAATTCGCGTGTGACGAACGTTCCCGCTTCAAAGCCCGACATTTGGGCATAGAATGCGAAGGGTTTGAGTGTGGCGGAGAAGGCGGTCACGGCTCCCAGGGCGGCCATCCTTTGTTGAAGAAACCGTGAGGCGTCGCAGCAGGTGCACTGGAGAGCCGCATCTTCCGCGGTTTCTTGCCAGGTGAAAACAAACTCATTGCCCCCAAGCCTGAGGACGCCACAAAATTCGCTCCACAGGCGGTAGAGTTCGAAGACAGGGTCGGTGGGACGAAGGAGTTCCGTTTTTTCAGAATAGCTCGTGAGGAAGCGCCCGAGAGCGGCTTCTATTTTAAAGAAGGCATCGGCATCGGGTGCCACGACGGAACTGCCTCGGAAGGCACCCCCCTCGCGCACGAAGGTGTCGGTGATTTTTCTTCGAGACGAGTTCGAAAGTGTTTCAAGTGCGCGGTCGAGCAGACGTAAGTACCGCTTCTTGAGTTTTTCCGATTCGTCTAAAAGGCCGATTTGAACCGCGCCTTTTTCTCGGTAGGTTTCAAGAGTCGACTGTGCAATTTTTGGTGAATAAAGATCCATGGCGCGGGCATAAAGGTTGTGCGCTTCGTCAATCACCATGTTCACGAGGTGCGAGCGCGCGTCGTCGTCGAAGTAGCGTTGCAAGGTGGCATTTGGCGAAAAAGCGTAGTTGTAGTCGCAAATCACAACGTCGGCGCGCGCCGTGAAGTCGAGCGACAGCTCGAAGGGGCACACGCTGTGTTCCATGCCCTTGTCACGCAGCAGTGCGGCATCCACCACGCCGGCTTCCGAGAGTTCGTCGAGAACACCCGAGGAGGCCAGTTTGTCGTAATAGCCCAGCGCATACTCGCAGTGCTTAGGATCGCAAATGACTTCGTCTTTCAGGCAACTTTTTTCTTTCGAAGAAATGACCACACTGCGGAGATCGCTTCCCTGCGCGCGCAAACGCTCGACGGCGTCTTGCGCCACGGCGTGTTGAGAGTTCTTTGGCGTGAGATAGAAAACTTGCCTCCCGTTTTGCAGCGCATCCCGAAGATGAGGAAAAAGCACACCGGCTGTTTTTCCCAAGCCGGTAGGCGCTTGAACAAGAAGTCGAGATCCGGACGAAATCGCGTCGGCCACTTCTTGAACAAGCTCCAGTTGTCCGGCGCGCGGGAAGGGAAAAGGAAACACAAGGGCTTCGCCTTGAGCTTGCCTTGCGGCCTGCCAAGCTTCGTCGACTTTTGCGGCCTCAAGGAGGTTGTGGGCTCGCTTTGCGACCCAGGCATCGAACGAGCCGAATTCAAGGGAACCGAATGCAAGAGAGTCGAGGTCGATGGAGCGGGTGTCTTCCACGTCGTGCACGGAAACCAAAAGCAGCCGCACAGAAACGGAGCGTCCGGCGGCAGAGCCTGAGGCTTCGAGCATCCAGGCGTACATCCGTGCTTGCAGCGCAGAGGGGTGAAGGGGATTCCGAGCGATTTCCTGCGCAAGCCCGTGCAAGTTGGTGGTCGATTTGATCTCTTCGACAACAAGCGCGTGGGCATTTTCATACAGACCGTCGAGCCGCCCTGAAACCAGGACGTCGCCGGTTTCGCAGGGGAGCAGGGTTTGAAGAGAGACTTCGCTCCGGTAGCCCTCAATGGATTCTTTTTTTTCCCCCTGTATTTGGGCGTGAATCTGCGCTCCCACCTGCCGCAAGGAGCCTGAAAGTCCGAAGGAGCGTGTTTGATTCAGGCTTCCGGAGCGCTCGAGAGGAGCCACGAAGTCGCGAACCGCCAAGGAAAGTTGGCGCCGAGACGGCGGCTCATGGGAAACGGGATGCGAAGTGTCGTTCATGCACGCAACCTATCAGCGCGCCGCTTCTGCATCCAGTGCTTGAAACAAGCGATGCTTTGAGCGTAAAACGGAAGCCATGGAAAACGATGCCAATGACATGCTTTGGAAAGATGCGTTTGCCCGGTTGTCGGAGCCTTACTGGGAAGCGCTGTTGCGTTTCGCAGTGAGTCTTTGCCACTCTCAAGAGCGAGCCGAAGACCTTCTTCAAATGGCACTTTTGCGTGGGGTCCGGTTCTTTCGAAAGTTCTGTGAAAAGAACTTCGGAGCCGACAATCCGCAAGCGGTGGACGCTCTCTTCGCCGACGCCGCAAGGGCTCGGCATTTCAAGAATTGGCTCTACAAGATTCTGAAAAACGTCTACTTGGACGACCAATCGGCGCTCAGCAAGTGGTCGTTCGACTCTGACGAAGAGATGCTCGAGAACCGTGCCGACGACACCCGTGCTCTGCCTGGGCCTTTCGAAAAGGCGGCCCCTTTCATGGGCGAACAGGCCGCCGACCCTCAGGCGGTGACCCTTGAGGAAGAGGCCTTTTTCTCGTTGGCTGCCGATGACGACCTGAAAAACGACCTCGAGGTGTTGTCGGACCGTCAGCGGAGTGTTCTCTACCTCATTGCAGAGGAGTATTCTTATAAAGAGGTCGCTTCTATCTTGAACATTCCCATTGGAACCGTGATGAGCACACTTTCTCGGGGGTTGGGCAAGCTGAGAAGCCGCATTGGCCAACGCACGGGGGTGGTTCCTCAGGGGCCTCCAACCCGCAAGGGGGCGGCTGCGAGGCGCCAGGGAATATCTTCGGGGGATTCCGAGGTTCTGACTCAAAGAGGCGATGAGCATCGCGACGAGAACGTGAGCTCCGAGGACAGGAAGGTGGCCGAGAAATGACGAAAGGAAGCGACATTTCGACACAAGAACGCGCGGGCTGGAAAAAGCCATACGCCGAATGCTTTTCGCAGTGCAGCCTGTCGGAAACCCGCCGAGCCTCCCTGCGGCAGCTCATTCGGAATGAGCCTCTTGAACCGGTGCCTTCTTTCGTCGCTCCGCACGCGGCTGCCTCGCTCGCTTCTGCGGTTCTCGCCCCACCGCCTCGTCGGGCTTCGGTTTTGGCACGCATGCACCGCAGCGGAGTGGGGTATGTGGCTGCGGCAGCTGCGGTCTTCGGAGTGTATTCCCTGGCGGGTGGAAAGCGCCCCGATGCGCCGCCTCTGGCCCCCGTCGTCGACTCTGGCGTTTTGCGTTACGCCCGTGTTTTGCCCGCCGACTTCGACCTGGAAGGCGATGCAGCGGCTTTGCCTTCCGTGGTGAGCGAAGTTACCGGCGGGGACGGCCCCAGCGAAGAGCCGTTTGAGCTTCGCCTCCCCGACTCCCTGCGTCATGTTTACGTGCCACGCGAGGGTCGTTTCTTTACGCTTCCAAGCGGAAAACTCGCAGTGGCCATTCAAATGCGCCCTCAACGCGCCGGCGCCGGAAAGCCGAAAACTCTTTTTCTTATGCCGCATCAGCGCGCCGTCGATGACGTCCTTCCTCAAAACAACATGGCTCGCTTCGTGAATCTTTCTTCGGGAGGTGCCAGCGTGAGTTCGGGTGACCGCAGCAATGCGTGGCGCAACGGTGGCCTCAATTACATGCTGATGGACGAGTGAACTTCGCTGGAAGTTCGTGTTTGTTTCTTGGGAAACGAAAGACCCGGCCTTGAGCCGGTTTTTTTGCATTTGAAGAAGGACGGTCTGTGACTTTCGTCACAGACCGTCGAAGTCTCGTTCAGGAGATATCGCCTTGCGGCCTCTAAAGAGCAGGACGAAATCACGACTTTAAAAAGAGTGAAGAACGCCGAGCGCGAGCGGGCGGAAAAGAAAGGGGAACGGAGGCGAGTGAAGGAGGGAGGAGACTCCGGGCTTGTGCGAGCCCAGGTGGGTTCCTTGCGCACGAGTCTAGGGGAGGCGCAGAGGAAATTCAGAAGCTGCGGGTGCGGCGGGGGGCCGTCCTGCAAGCGCTCGGCGTTCTTGTCTTCCTTTGATACTCCGGACCCGTTCGCCCTTATTCCCACGCCGAAGGCTTTGCTCAAGGCTGTTGTTTTGGAATGAGCTCACCGCTCATTTCTTCCACTTTCTTTGCCACGGCATCCGCATCAGGAAGGGCATCGAGGGGCTGTGCCAAAAGAACCGAAGAAAGGAGAGTCGGTGCCGACTCTCGCATCACGACGTCGTCGATGTTCTTCGCGGCGTGCTGAAACGCTCGGACAAACAGGGCAGCGCGGTTGGAAAGGTAGGCCTTTGCGAAGGCCTCGCGGTCGCCTTTTCTGTCGGACGGGTTGTCCCAGTCGAAAGAAAGATCGATGCGTCCCGCGGTGCCCACGAGTGTCTTTCCGTAGTCACGATAGGCTTCGAGGGAAGTCATGAACTGACCGACGGGTGATTGGGGATCGTCTTTTTGCTCGGTCTGCTTGTTGGCTTGCAGGAACGATCGCGGGGCGCCATCGATGACGGCACGTATGGCCATGCGTTGGAAGTTGTGCAGACCTTGGCCAGGGGCAACGGCCGACGCGACATAATCGACATTCTGACAAGGCTTGTAGCGCATGAATGTTGCCGCTGAAAAATGGTCGAGCCAACCGCCATAGCTCACAAGTGTTTCGTCGGACGTGAACAACGGCACGGTGCGTTTGGCGAGTTGGAGGCCATGGCGTGCCATTTCAGCGTCGTCGAGCACGAGGGGGTCGCGTCTCATCGAACCTGGTTCCGCAATGCTTGTTCTCACAGCGTAGGCAAGGCTCTTGTTCGGCCCCAAAACGAGGAGGTTCGACTTGGGCAGAACAACGCCTCCGCCTCCTGTCGGGTACTGCAAGAAACTTTCGTAGGGTTCGAGTTTCGCATGCAGGCCAGTAAGATCGTCGAAAAGGTCGGGCGATGGGTAATACACCATATAGAAACCATCGAGGCCGGTCTTCTCTACGTTCCCGAGAAGGAAACGCTTTGACGCCTTGCGGGCCGTGGTGTGCAGCACCGTTCCTGAGGGGATGGAAAGCATTGGACTGGTGTCGCCTGTCTTCACCAAAAGAGACTGGGTCGGGTCGGAAGGAGGCAACAGACTGCGGAGCGTACGGCCGTTGTAGGCGTTCCAGAGCCGCTCATGGGAAGGAAGGTAAAAGGGTTTGGTTGCCGTCAAGGCGAAAGTGCCAATGAAAGGCACGTTCGCAATCGTCTGAATGGCCTTCGTGAAGGCCTCTTCGAGCTTCTCGGGCGGAATGCGTGCCACGCCTTTGCCCACCACCGACATGAGCTTGTTATAGGCCGCCAAAGACTCGGCGGGTTTGTCGTCTTTCCTCACTGAATTGCGAATTTCGGGACGCATGTCTTCGTTGCGGAAAATCTCAAAGTAACGAAGTTTAACTTTTTCGTTAAAAGCTTGCTCAGCAGTCGCCCTTTCCCCCGCTTTCGGTGGCGCAGAAAGCAAGGCCCCCAAAAATTGTGCGGGCGTCACGAACATCAGATCGCCGAACTTCACCCACAAGTCCATGGTCATCGCGTTGCGCTTCTTGAAATCCGTTTCTTTCAGAATAGTCGAAAAATCGGCATTCATGGCGAAGTCGGCCATGAGGGCGCCCTGGCTCGTAACGGCTTCAACGTGAGCAATTTCTTGTGACGGGAGGCCGATGAAGGCGTCGGCAAACTTCACTGCAATGGTGTATTCGGCAATGCTGCGGAGCATCTTCGCCAGTCGGTTGAGAGACGGCAAGAAGAGGAAAGTCTCCGAGGGGCCAAGGAAGCTTGTGACAACCAGTGCCGCTTTCTGAGCATGCGTCAGGGGTGTGCCGTCGGACCCCAAGATTTCGGTGTCGCGAACGGAAGGGTTCGACAGAACCCCACGGAGTGTGGCTGCAGTGATCGACGCAGAGGATCCGCCTTGGATCATGACGGGGTTGATTTTACGATCCATAAGAGCGGCGACTTCTCCGAAGAGCGCTGGGAATTTTTCTCCGTTTCCTTGAATGCTCAGGCACACAGTTTGGTCTTGGCTCGGTGCCGCCGTTCCCGTGGATCGGACGTTGGCGTTGTTGAATCGGCGCGAGGTGCACGAGACAACAGAGGCAAGAGCAACGCCACCCAAGGCGAGCGCCGCAACGGGAAAAAGGGTTGAGCGGGAGCGGATGTTCATGAAGGCACCTCTTTTAGACGTTACCTTCATGTTACCACGTCAAAAACGAACAGGCGGCCTCAACCTTCTTATGCTGGTCGTCAACCCGAAATGAAGCGGCCTATTGTTCCCTTGCCTTGCAATTGACGCTGGTAGCAACGCGCGCAGGCCGACTGGTACCTGTCTTCCAGGCCTAGCTCCACCTGCGCGCCAGCGAGTGTGGCAACGCCTCCCTGAAGACGCATATTGAACACGGCCTTGCGGTTGCATGTGTGGCAGGTTGTTTTTACTTCCTCAATGCTGTCGGCAAGTTCCATGAGCCTTTGGGAACCAGGAAACAAGCGGGTTTGGAAGTCGGTGCGAAGCCCGTAGCACAGAATGGGGACGTCGAAACGCAAGGTGACATCTCGGAGGTGTTCCACGAATGCGGGGGGCAGGAACTGCGCTTCGTCGACCAGGAGGCAATGGATTCCCTCCAGCAGAGCGGGTGTCAAAGTCGATTCGCCATCGACGAGGACATCCGCGTCTTTTTCGAGCCCTGCCCTTGAACGCACAATTTCCTTCCGGAAGCGGGTGTCGAGAGAGGGCTTCAGGAGCAAGACGCGCTTGCCCTGCTGCTCGTAGGCGTGCGCGACAGCAAGAAGAATGAGGGTCTTGCCGCTCGACATGGTGCCATGACGGAAATAGAGCTTCGCCACGCGGCGCTCCTCTTCTGTTCGGGTTCGTGCGGAATCGTGCCTGTGATATAGAAGGTGCCAACGCCGAAAGTCCAGCCATAGCGCACACTCTGCCAACGGAGGGCATTCTTCATGACGAAACTCACCCACCTTTTTCAGCCCTATGAATTCGGATTCCTGACGCTGCCCAACCGCATTGTCATGGGTTCCATGCACACGGGCCTGGGAGAACGGGCCGACGGCGATTCCCGCATGGCAACGTTCTATGCGCGCCGCGCGAGCGCTGGCCTCATTATCACGGGAGGCATCGCTCCAAACCTTGAAGGCCGTGTGAACGAGGGAGCCGCAACCCTGGAAACCGGGGAACACGCGAAACACCATGCCGTTGTGACCCGCGCCGTTCACGATGTCGGTGGACGCATCGTCATGCAGATTCTTCATACGGGCCGGTATGCCTATCATAAGAAGTGTGTTGGCGCTTCGGCACTCCAAGCACCCATCAACGCCTACAAGCCGACGCCTTTGTCGGCGGCCGACGTCGAGCGCACCATTGACGACTTCGTGCGTTGCGCGCGCCTTGCGCGTGAGGCGGGTTATGACGGTGTTGAAATTATGGGCTCGGAAGGTTACCTCATCAATCAATTCATAGCGCCGCGCACAAACGTGCGCGAAGACGACTGGGGAGGGAGCTTCGAAGCGCGCATCCGCTTCCCCCTGGAAATTGTGCGTCGCACACGCGCTGCTGTAGGTGCTGATTTTCTCATCGTCTTCCGCATTTCGCTCATGGATCTTGTTGAGAACGGGAGCACTTGGGACGAAGTTGTGGCCTTGGCAAAGGCCGTGCAAAGCGCAGGCGCGGACGTGCTGAATTCCGGCATTGGCTGGCACGAAGCACGCGTTCCCACCATTGCGGCCATGGTGCCCCATGGCGCGTACGCGTTCATCACAGGGCGTTTGAAGAAGGAAGTGACTCTTCCTCTCATTGCCGTGAACCGCATCAATCTGCCTGAAGTGGGGGAACGCATTCTCGCGGCGGGCGAAGCCGATTTCGTGTCCATGGCAAGGCCCCTGCTTGCAGACCCTGAACTCGCCCTGAAGGCGAAACGGGGCGACCTCGCGAGCATCAACACATGCATTGGCTGCAACCAAGCGTGTCTCGACCACATTTTTGAAAACAAGGAAGCCACCTGCCTGGTGAATCCAGCCGCCTGTCGCGAAGAGGAATGGGAGCTTCCTGGGGGCACGCACGAACGCCTTGGCGCAACGCAGGGGGCAAAAAGAACCGTTCGAAAAGTCGCTGTTGTGGGGGGAGGTCCAGCTGGACTTGCGGCCGCGGCGACGGCAGCGGACGCTGGCCACCAAGTGACCTTGTTTGAAGCCGCAGACAAGCTTGGCGGGCAGTTTCTGCTTGCCGCCGCAGTTCCAGGAAAGGAAGATTACAAAGAAACGGTGCGTTACTTTTCAGAGCGGATTTCTCGGGCCAAGGCAGACATCCGTTTGGGCACTACCGCAGGTGTGGATGATCTCGCTCATTTCGACACCGTTATTTTAGCAACGGGTGTAACACCTCGGGTGCCCCCGCTCGAAGGCTTGGACGGAGCCAACGTCTGCTTCTATGACGAGATTCTTTCAGGAGCCAAAACGGCGGGAGCGAGAGTGGCGATTGTCGGAGCGGGGGGCATTGGTTTCGATGTTGCCGAGTTTCTCACGCACCCGGAAAACGAAACCGAAGAAAGTTATTTCGAGAAGTGGGGCGTCGACAAAACATACGCCGCACGCGGAGCCGTCAAGGCACCATCGAAAGAAGCGTGGCGCTCTCCTCGTCAGGTGTGGTTGCTTCAACGCAAACCAGGAAAGCCAGGCGAAACTTTAGGGAAAACCACGGGCTGGATACACAAGGCGTCTTTGAAGAACCGGGGTGTGGAAATGCTTTCTGGTGTTGGCTACGAAAAAGTCGATGCCCAGGGGCTGCACATTCAGCACAAGGGCGAGAAACTCCTTTTGCCAGCCGACACCATTGTGGTGTGCGCAGGGCAGGAAAGCGTGCGGGATCTTCTCGAGCCTTTGAAGGCGAGGGGTATTGATGTGTGCATTGTGGGGGGTGCCCACGAGGCAGGAGAACTCGATGCCAAGCGCGCCATTGCGCAAGGCGTTCGCGCCGCGCTCGACCTCTGAGGTTTCTGTCACTTCAGTGTGACGTTGGTGTCTGAGCTTGAGAGGAATGGGAGCTTCGCTCAGGAAGAAGGAAATCGGCAGGACGTCGGAGGAATGCGCGGAAGGCGTCGCGGACGAGGTGCAATGCGGCCGGAACGCTGACCTCCCGGGCACGCAAGGCGATCACGAGGCCGAGTCCGAAACTCACGCCGAAGTTCAGCAGGCCGATGAAAAAGATGCCGATAACAGCGAGCCCTGTCGACCAGGTGAGAAGGGCGTCCACCCCTTGCGCGGAGAGTCCGAGTGCCAGCTGCCCCGTAGAGAGCGTGACATGCCGAACGTCGAGGGGAAGCCCCAGGAACTTCCCGAAAACGGGCGTCATGCCCAACAAAAAGCCCAGCGCCAAGGAAACACCAATGCCCGAAGCGTTGCGCAACACGGCGTCGCCAAAGGCAGCAGCGCGTTCCGCACCCAACGCTCGCTGAAGACGACGGCTTTTGGAAAGGCCTTCGGGAATGCGACGAAACACGATGAAGTTTTCGAGCCAACTTCCCACGAGGCTCGACCCCAAAAGAATGCATCCTGTCAGCGCGGCATAGAACAAAGTGCCCGACTCAAGGGGATTGAGCGACGAGATGGAATACGAAGCGGTTTCGGCATCGAGGAAGGGATGGCCGCGAAGCAGAAGCCATGCGAGGTCAAAGAGGATGGCCGAAGGGATGACAAGACCAATGTTGCCAGCCACGGCCGCGGCTTGTGAACGCGTGATCCGTGCGACTTCCGCAACAAATTCGGCGGTGTCATCGCGGTATTCACGTTTCACGAGCTTTCCGGCAATGGCGGCCGCGAAAAGCGCAGGCTGTTTGGTGGCGAGTTTGAATCCGAGCATCTGCATGAGGATGAAACTGCCCGCGTAAACGAAGACCAGAGCGAGCCCTTCAAAAAAGAGCGCGAGGCCCGCCCACACGACCAACACCTTCAAGAGGGTGGTGAAGAGCGTGAGAAAGCCCCCCCCTGCGGCCTGGCGAAGAATGTGGAGGTAATCTTCGCTGCTCCGCACGATATAGTGCTCGCCACTTTCTCCGGTTCTTTCGACAAGCTTTCTCGAAATTTGCCGGAGATTCGTTCGCACAAGCTGACGCACCGACTTGTCGTCGTGGACGCTTTCAATGAGATTTGAGACGAAATTTGTGACTTGTTTGACCGTCAAGAGTCCATCGGCAGGAACAAGAATTCGAACGATGGCCTCGAGGCGGTCGAGGATGGCTCCAATTTTTTCGAGGCGATAAACGAGGTGGACACTGACTCCGAATTGTTCCAGGTGGGCCAAAACCTTTGACGCCGATTCTCGGCAAGCCGAGATGGCTAAAAGCAGCCGCTGAGCGTATTCGCGTTTTGTTTCCTGCGTATGGGTCTCGCCGTCGCGCAGAATGGAAAGCAAATCGTCGCATTCGTGGGTGATGACCAGAAATGGGAGTTCGCGGATGCTGACACGCGGGAGGCGGTCGAGAATGTCTTGAGAGACCCCCAACGAAGCGACATCTGCGGCCAGAACCGTAATGGCATCGAGCATGTCGAGGCGAATCTGCCTCCAAGGGTTCTTCTCGACGTCGCCCTCGAAATAAAGGATGAGCGCCATTTCCATGAGGAGATCGGGGCCAAGGTTCGACACCCAGGCGCCTTCTTCCCGGTCGGTGAACATGCGTTCAAGAAGTTCGCCTAAGCTCGACTCGTCGGGAGGGCGCGGCAATGCCCGGCGCAGTGCGCGCTCCACTGCCTCGCTCACGAAACCATATTCACTCGGGAGGCCAGCGTCGGCGAATAGCTTGAGCCCATTCGTGGAGAGAAGTGCGTCCCGCAGATTCGAGAGGAAGGCTTCCCGCGCAGCCGGGTGTTCTTTGAGTGCATGCAAAAAGAAACGGAGGCGCTGAGAGCGCGTGGGTTCGCCCGGGAGGCGGAAACGGGGTGGCACCTTTTCGGGGGCGCGGAGCCAACTGCCGAGGCGTTCTAGCCAATGAAGCCTGGCGAGGTGATGGTCGAGGACGAGCAGTTCTTCAAGCAGAACACGAAGCGACTCAACGGGATCGCCGCCGACGCCCTCAGACACGAAGCGGCTCATGAATTCACGGGCTCGCGTCAATGTCACTGCGGGACTCCTTCCTATCGTGCTGGAAAACGGGCACTTGGCTGAACGGAGTCACTCTAAAGGCGCGCCTTAAACCACGCAAGGCACTGAGCCCACGCCTTTTCGGCCTCCTCTTTGCGATACGAAGGGCGATAGTCGCCATGGAATCCATGTGGGACTTTAGGAAACACGACGATTTCCGATCCGCTCTTTCCTTTGGCGAGCTCTTTGCGCATGGCATCCACCGACTCAAGGCTGATATTTTGATCGTCGCCCGCATAGAGTCCGAGCACAGGGACCGTGAGGGCAGAGGCGAGTTCCGTCGGGGTCTTCGTGCGCAGGGGATCTTTTTTATTCGCGAGTTGTCCGTACCACGCCACGCCCGCCTTCAAGCGCGGGTTTTGCGCGGCATAAAGCCAAGTTTGGCGGCCACCCCAACAGAATCCGGTGACCCCGGCCCGCGCGGTGTCGCCGCCTTTTCCCTTTGCCCAGTCAATGAGCGCGTCGATGTCGGTTTCCACTGTGACGTCGTCGACCTTGTCGACGATCTCGCTGCGAAGTTTGTCGCGATCGGTGATCTTGGTGGCATCGCCATGACGAAAGAACAGGTCGGGTGCCACCGCAAGGTAACCTTCTTTGGCAAGGCGGCGGCAAACGTCTTTGATGTATTCATGCAATCCAAAAATTTCCTGCACCACCACAATAATGGGGAGGTCTTTTTTTCCTGCAGGTTTCGCGAAATAAATGGGGAGCGACTCCTTTCCTATCGAGACTTTCGCATCGCCCGCCTCCAAGCCTACGGAAGGGGTGATGATGGCGCCTTCTGCGATAGGTTGCACGGAGGCCGCATAGCCTGTGGCAAGGCTCGCGGCCACCATGAACTCTCGGCGGGACAGGGGAGTGGGAGTTTCTGGTTTAAAGTCTTTGTCGTACATGGAGTCCCTTGTCGTGTGGCCTCTTTTTTTAAAAAGAGGTCGGGTTTTCAGGTGATACTAAGTTCGATATTCCCAGCTTTTCGACTTTTTTTCGCCGGCCGACTTCGCTTCTGCTCGCACGCTTTCCAAAAAGG
>JADCJN010000269.1 GCA_020247005.1 Silvanigrellales bacterium | reverse complement strand
GAAAGATTAAACGAGGAGGTGCGAAGGCGCATCAAGGTGATTGGATCGTTCCCGAACTCGGCTTCAGCGCTTCGCCTCATGTCGTTCGTCCTCATGGAACGCGGCGACGACTGGGGCAGCTCAAAGCGTTACGTAACCTTTAACTGAACGACAGCGGAGGGATGGCGAAAGTACAGACGCGAGGTTGCACTATCGGCACGCGCCTCACCCACATGAAGGGGATGCCCTACCAATTTCTTTTTTTTGCTCGGCACAGCGAAACCACGGAGGAGTTCGCCGTCTACGAGTGCCTCTACGAAAATCCCCGAGGCACCCTTTGGATACGGCCGCGAGCCATGTTCGAAGAATCGACCCTCCGGCCCGATGGCACGCAGGGTCGCAGATTCGCTCCGCTGAAGGCGGAAGACGGCTCTCCCCTCACCGGCCTGGGCATTGCTTCCACTCAGGCCGCTGAGCTGAGCGCGCGCCTCCTGCAGCGAGCTCAAAAACAAACTTCACTTGCCGCGCTCGAAAGTGGGTTTGCCTCGCTCGCGCTCGCACGGGAAACAAAAGACGCGAAGGCCGTGACGCAGGCGCTCGCGTTTCTCGAAAAGGTCGCCCAGAAAGCTGGGCTTGAGGGCGTCGTGCCGCACGAATGAGTGCTCCGGCAAGGGTCTCAGTCGGGCAGCAAAACCTTGTCGATTTTGTAGACGATGCCATTGGCACCTTTCAAACTTTTGGCCGACAAGACAGAGTCTTCAATTTTCCAGGCATTGTCTTGCATTGAAATTTCTGTGGTCGATCCGTCGATCATGCGCAAGCCAGTGACGCTCATAATGGTATTTCGGTAGAGTTTTGCACCCACAGCGTGTCCCAAGAGCACCTTTTTCAGAGCTTCTTTGTCTTCGAGGAGGGCAGCAAGTTGCACTTCTGGAAGGGCCTCGAAAGCCTCATTGGTGGGGGCAAAAAGGGTGATGCTTTGAGCGTCCAACAACGTCGCGCGGAGTCCAGCGGAGACTAAGGCTTTCTCGAGGATAGAGAGATCCTTTTCTCCTTTCACAAGCGCAACAACATCTTTTTCAGACGGTTTTTGCTGCCCACCCTGTCCTTGTCCGCCTTGTCCATGCACGTCGCCAGCGAGCGCTGTGCCAAAGGTTCCAAGAGCGATGACGGCCGTTCCTGTTTTCAGCGATTTTGAGAATTGCATTGACATTTTCTCCTCAGAAGAAATCGAATTCAAAGAAAGAGAACTCTTTTGGAAAACCTCCATGAAAATGCTCTCTTTCTGGTGAAACACCGAAAGAAAACTCATTCATGGACAGCGCAAACCTCACACACGTGCCGACTCGACACCACGTTAACTTGCGTAATATCCCAAAGATGCATTTCTCATTCACACTGCGATTTTTTTTGAAATGCCATCGGATTCATCTTAAAGAAACAAAAAACGTGCCGATACTCCGCCGTAAGACATACTGGTTTGCGTCCGATAGGCTCACTTCAGCAGTTCAACAAGCCGTTTGGCCCCCTCTTCCACCATCTTAGTTTCGCAACTAAACGCAAAGCGAATGGCATTGTGGCACGAATCGCCAAAGGCTTCTCCAGGCGCACTTCCCACACCCCGTTCCGCAAGGAATGCAGACAGCTCGTCGGCATTTTTAACGCCAGCTCGCGCGTACACGCTTTGGTCGAGTTCGGCCCAGACGAAAAAACTGCCCCGAGGCGCGAAAGCGTGAACGCCTGGAATGCCCTTCAACGCGGAAAGAAGGATGTCACGGCGCACGAGATATTCGTCTCGCATGGTGGCGAGTTGGTCTTGCGGGCCAGAAATGGCGGCGAGGGCGGTCCATTGCGCCACGCTGTTCACACCATTGATGCTGCAACGCAGCACCTTTTGAAGGCGATCCATTAGCACGGGGTGCGTGGTCGCCAGGTAACCGGTGCGCAGGCCGCTCATGGCATAGCTCTTCGAGAACGAAAAAATGCTGACAATGCGTTCTGCATACTCAGGGAACAAGGACGCGATAGAGATGTGTTCGTTCGGAGCAAAAAGAACATCTTCGTAGGCTTCGTCGGAGATAAGAAACAGGCCACGTTCTTTCGCAAGACGACCGATGTCGAGAAGGCGTTCTTTTGAAAGCACCGCGCCCGTCGGGTTGTGTGGTGTGTTCAGGAAGAGTGCCTTCGTGCGGGGTGTGATGCGGGAGATGATGTCCCGGGGAAGGTATTGAAAGTCATGTTCGGCTTTTAAAGGAACGCCCACGGGAGTGCCGCGGGCGAGTTTGATGTTTTCCACGACTTCAGTCCACATGGGGTCGGGGACGATGACCTCGTCGCCCTCGTCGAGGAGGCATTGGAACGTGCAAAACAGGGCATGCATGGCGCCGTTGGTGACGAACACATTCTCGGGGGAAGGAACGGGGATGCCGTTTCTTGTCACAAGCTTTGTATGAAGGGCTTTGCGAAGTTCAGGAATGCCGGCATTCGGGATGTAATGGGTTTTGCCGTCCGCTGCAGCTTTTTGGAGCGCCGCGAGGACGTGAGGGGCGACCGAGAAGTTCGGATCCCCAGACTCGAGACGAAACACCTGCCGTCCAGCGGACTGGGCCTTGAGCAGCTGCTCTCGGATCTGCACGATCTTGCCAAGTGACAGACTGTCGAGGATATTCGCCCTGGGGTTCACGCTCATGGGTGTCTCCTGTGTTCTTTATGTTTCCACGAAATGCTGTTTGCCACCAAGGCAAGCGGTGTCACCTTAAATTTCGTCCTTGTGCGCCGATAACCCTTACGGAACGCGCCAGCGCTCCGCAAAGCGCCCCCCTCAAGATGTTTTTTCGCCAATGCCGTGCCCTCGCCGGGCACCGAGCGGAGTGACCCATGGCCGTTGAGTTGAAGCAGAACCTGAAGCTGTCCCAACAGCTCCTGATGTCACCGCAAATACAACAGGCCATCAAAATACTGACTCTGGGGCGCCAGGAGCTCCAGGAGTTCATCGACGAAGAGCTTCGCGAGAACCCGTGCCTTGAGCAGATGGAGGCCGGTTCGGAAGGCGAGGAGGCATACGATCTCCGCGTGGCTTCAGTAGAACGGGATGCTGCTGACGACAGAACTGAGTCGGACGCTGCGTTGCTTCAATTGGAAAGTCAACTTACGGCGGAACAGGGCGGCTCTTCCGATGAACGAGGGATTGAAGACCTGCTCGCGCGGTTCGAGGACCTGACGAACGAAAAAGTGGAACGCTCCACGTCTGAGTCAGATGATATCGAAACACCTATTTACGATCGTATCCGCACCGAAGAATCGGACCTGCATTCTGACCTCGAGGAACAGCTCCGCTTCATGCACATCACCGAGTACGAACTCGAGTGCGCTGTGCTTCTTCTTCAGTACCTCAGCGATTCGGGCTTCCTCGAGGAAAGCCTCGAAGCCATTGCCGAAGAAAACAGCGCAAACCTCGATGACCTCGAATATGCACTTGGGCTCATTCAAAAGTGTGAACCCATTGGAGTCGGCGCGCGCACGTTAAAGGAATGCCTGACGTTGCAGCTTGAGGCGCAGGAGCACCCCGACCCGTACGCCGCAAAGATTCTGGACGAGTGCTGGGTCGAATTCGAGAAACAAGACTTCACGCGCATTGCTCGTCACTTGAAGGTGAAGCCCGAGGACGCGAAAAAGTCGATGATCTGGATCCGGGAGCACCTCGATCCCCGCCCGGCACGCCAGTATGGAACCTCTCTCAACCAAGTCGCCACGCCCGACGTGTACATTTTCAAGCGTGAAGACGAATGGGTTGTGAGTTTGAACGAAGACGGGCTTCCTCGGCTCCGCATCTCAAATAAGTACGCGGACCTCCTGGCGACGGTTGCTGGCCTGAAGAACGACAAGGGAGCCAAGGGGACACCTCCCCTGCCTGCGGACAAGGAGCGTGACAAAGAACGCGGGAAGGAAGAGCGGGCGTCGCGCGAGTTCGTGAACGAGAAAGTGCGAAGTGCGAAATGGATTCTCCAAGCCATAGGCCAACGCAACAAAACCATCCTTCGCGTGGCGGAGGTCATTCTCTCCCGCCAACGAGAATTCTTCGATCACGGCGTTGAGCACATGCGCCCTCTGACACTCCGCGCCGTGGCCGACGAACTCGGGCTCCACGAAAGCACGGTTTCACGCACCACCACGAGCAAGTACATTCACACCCCACGAGGCCTTTTTGAATTGAAGTACTTCTTCAATACCGGGCTCACCGGGGGAGATGGACAGGAGCTTGCGAACGAGGCCATCAAAACCTGGGTCGCAGAGTGCATCAAGAACGAGAAACAGGGCCACGCCCTGTCCGATCAGGAAATCGCCGACCTTATTGAGAAGGAGAAGAACATGAAAGTCGCCAGGAGAACGGTGGCAAAGTATCGTGAGGCACTCGGCATCTTGTCGTCCGCCAAGCGGAAGAAAATCTTCTAGTGGAAAGAGCCTCTTGAGAACCGATTGACAGCATGGGAATCATTGCATATCCCACAGTCTGCCTTTCGGGGTGCGCACCTACACGGCGGGAACTGCCATGGCATGCAGAATTTCTGAATACACGCGTCCGGAATGGATCGTCCCTCAACTCGCCGCGCGCACGAAAGACGAGGCCCTTCGCGAAATCGCCCGCCACCTCGCGAGCCAAATATCCGAACTCAACGAAGTTGAACTCCATCAGAAGCTTCAGGAGCGCGAGCAAAAGGCGAGCACGGGAGCCGACCATGGTTTGGCCATCCCCCACGCGACCATCGCAAGCGTGGAGGCTTTGGTGGTCGCTGTCGCACGCGCTCCCAAAGGCATCGATTTCGGCGCACTCGACAACCAACAGTCGTTTGTCTTCTTTACGGTCATCAACCCGGCGAAAGCCAAGCCGGGCGAAACAACTTACCTGCAGGCTATTTCTTCCATCTGCCGGTTCATGCGTCAGCCTCAAATGCGCCAGCGCATTCTCGACGCCCGTTCGGCCGAAGAGATCTTTAAAGTCATTGCGAGTGAGGAAGCGACCCGCATGGGGGTCTGAATTTCGAGGGGGAAGGGAGTTTCTGCCGTGGCCCCAGTTTCCGAGTCTGATTCTGAGTCACCCCAAACGAAGAAGCTCCTTATTGTCACGGGTCTCGCCGGAGCCGGAAAAACGGTGGCTATCCGCGCGCTGGAAGACCTGGGGTACTCCTGCGTCGACAACCTCCCGGCCACGCTCATCGCGCCGTTCGTCGATTCCCTTCGCACGGGTGCGCTTGCGGCGCCTGAAATTGCCCTGGCGCTCGACTCTCGCGACCCCGAGAGCCCACGCGAGCTCATCCGGCTCTTTCCGGAGCTCAAGACTGTACGGAGTGTGGAAGTCCTTTTTTTGGAGGCCCAGGAAGCTGTTGTCTTGCGCCGATTCCGCGAAACCCGGCGCACGCACCCTCTTTCTCACAGCGACGGAGCAAGTCATCCTCTGGCGCTCGGAGACGCCATTCGACTCGACACCGCCATGCTGGCGAGTTTGCGGCCCCTCTCCACAAGAATCATCGACACGACGCAAATGACCTCTGAATACCTTCGCAAGCTCATTCGACACGATTATGCGTCGAGGGCCGCCGACTCCGAAGTCTTGTTCAACGTCATTTCTTTCGGCTTCAAGTATGGAATGCCGGGCGACGTTGACACCGTGTTCGACGTTCGGTGCTTTGCGAACCCACATTATGTCGATTCCCTTCGGCCTCTTACAGGACTTTCTTCCGAAGTCTCCGATTTCGTGTTCTCCGATCCGAATGTCAGGATGTTCATAGAAAGGGTGAGCGCATTGCTCGTGAGCCTCCATCCGCTTTACCGAGCGGAAGGCAAACGCTACTTCGGTGTGGGCATCGGCTGTACGGGTGGAAAGCACAGAAGCGTGGCCATTGCCGAGGAACTTTCGGCTCGTTTGCGCCCCCATGTTCCTTTGGTTTCGGTGGAGCACAGGCACTTTGACAAGGAATGACAACAAACCAAATTCCGCTCTTCCCCCCCATGCCCTGGTGGTCTCGAAGGAGGTCGAGATTGTAAACCCGCTGGGTTTGCACACACGTCCCTCCACACTCATTGCCAAACGCACACGGGAATCGCCTGACACCGCTCTTGTTTTGACCTGCCTTCGCACGGGGCAGCAGGCACAAGGCGAGTCGGTCATCGCACTTCTTTCGCTCGGCGCAGCCCAGGGCACCCGGCTTCGGCTCAACGCGGCGGGCCCAGCAGCGCAATCCTTGGCAGACGACATCGCACAACTCTTCGCTCGAGGCTTCGACGAAAGCCCTCCCTGAAGAGCTGATATCACGTCAATTTAAATCATTTTTTCAATTTTTCTGTAAAGCACCCTGAAGTCCCGTTCTTTCCCGCCGATATCGAAAGGAAGGAGGAACAAAGGCTTGGCGGAAGAGCGGGTTTTTAAAGGATCAGGCGGCGCCGCAGGAATCGCGCGAGGACCTGTCTTGGTTCTCCAGCGGTCACACGACTGCCCCGAAAAAGCGCCGCAAGGACGTCCTTCCGACGAGTGGGCCGCCTTTGAGGCCGCACAAGCGGAAGCCATTGCACGCGTCGACATGATGCTTGACGAGGCAAAGAGTTTTGCAGACGACGAGGCTCACAGTCCGCAGGGAACGGCCATCTTCGAAAGCTACGAGGCCATTCTCCGCGATCCGGTGCTTGTGAACTTGGTGAAGTCCGACATTTTCAATGCGCGCGTGTCCGCAGGATTTGCGGTTTGGAACGCACTCGGGCGAATCCGCGGTATCCTTGAGGGTGTTCAAAGCCCCCATATCGCCGAGAAGAGCGTTGACCTCGAGAACGTGCGCGGGCTCTTGCTCGAAGAGCTGGGAGCGAACGAAAGCGAAGGCCTTGCGCCCAGCCTCAGCCTTGTTGGGGCCGTTGTTGTCGCGACACTTCTTTCACCACAGGAAATGCTAAAGCTCGTTCGCGCGCGCGTGGCCGCCATCGTGTGTGAGCAGGGAAGCCGCAATAGCCATGTTGCTATCCTCGCGCGGAACTTTAACATTCCAGCGGTGCTTGGTGCACGAGGGGTTCTGGCAGGCGCGCAGTCCGCTCTCGCGGCAGGCGCCGACGCCTCCCTCTTTCTGGTGGACGGGTCTGCTGGCGTCGTGGTGGCAAATCCCAGTTCCGACACCCAGCGCACATTCGAAGCGCGCAGGGCCTATTGGAAACTGCTTGGTAAGGAACTCCACGAAAGGGCTCGGTTGCCCGCACTGACCACCGATGGCCAGCACGTCGAAGTGTTCGCGAACGCGGATTCAAGCCTCGAAACGAGCGCAATTTCGGCCGCCTATGCCGACGGCGTCGGGCTCTTCCGCATGGAAAGTTACTTTCTCTCTCGCACAGAACTGCCAAGCGAGGCCGATGTGACCCGCGAGATTTCCGCACTGGCGGCGGCATTTCCAAGTAAGCCCGTCACCATCCGCCTTCTTGATGCGGGCGCCGACAAATCGATTCCCGCGCTGAGTGCGCGGCTTGTCGCAAAGGGGCTCGTGTCGGAGGTCGAGGCACTCACCAACCCCATGGGACTTCGGGGCGTGCGCGTGCTTCTGCGCGACACTGAGCTGCTCCAAATGCAGTGCCGCGCCGCAGTGCGCGCGAACAGTCGTGGCAACGTCCGCGTGATGATCCCATTCGTCACAGGGCTCGAAGAGGTCGAACAGGTGCGCACAGCTCTGATGGAGGCCTGGCAAGCTGTTTCCAGAGAAACTCCGGGCCTCTCAGGTAAAACCCACACCAGCCGCCCGCAAACGCCTACCGTGCCCGTTCTCGGCGTGATGATTGAAACTCCCGCTGCCGTGGCCTTGGCCGACCTCCTCGCCAACGAAGTGGGGTTCTTCTCCATTGGGACGAACGACCTGACACAACACACCCTTGTCATAGACCGCGCGAGTGCCGAGGTGTCGAAATGCGCCGATGCGGCCCACCCGGCTCTTCTCCGATTCCTGTCGAGAACTGTGGAGGCAGCCAATGAGGCAGGCATTCCTGTGAGCCTGTGCGGTGAGGCGGCGTCGGAAGCTCCTTACGCCGAACTTCTGATAGGACTCGGCTTGAGACAGCTCTCGTGCAGTCCGCACGCGATCCCTCTGTTGAAGGAAACGATTCGGAGCATCGACGCTGCGGAGGCGCATCGGTTCGTGACAGCGCTCAAGAAGGAGAAAACCCTAGAGGGGGTTCGGGCTCTGCTCCAGTCCCGTTTTCGGGAACGGTTCGGCACGGTGCTCGAACCCGAAGACGCTTCGCTAATAGCTGTAAAAGGCTCCCAAAAGGCCAGTGCGTGAAAGCACCGGTTCCCAAAAAGGTCCGGCCCCGTTTGCGAGTCCGTGGAGAACAACGGCAGCCCAGACAGAGCGGTCACGGGAACAAACCACAGCGCAGGCCATCCCAAGCAAAAAAGGCCCGAGAGCTAAAGGCACGACGCCTTTCTGCAGGGAATCCCATAAAAATGCCCCGTCTGAAGGCAGATGGAACAGCCAGAAGACGAGGCCGTTCATGTAAATTGTAAACATCGAAGCCTCAGCGCAACCTCGAGCCCCGGGCGCCCGCTGCCTTGACACCTGTGCTGGCAACAGCGCTGCTCGGAAGTAGAGCTCCTCGTAGAGAGGCACGAAGACACAAGAAAGGAAGAGAGACGTCATGTTTGACGCAGAAAAAAGCAACACTTTCGAAATGCTTTGCCATTGATTGTCAGAGTCGCCTCGTGTATACATCATGAATGAGACTGCAGCATAAAGTGTTACAACCGTGACACCGAAGGTGGACTGCGGCTTACCCAGCCAGGTGACGAAGACATCTTTCTCATTTAACTTGGTCAATGTTCGGGCCCACCCCGCGGGCGAGTTTATACGTAGGGTGTCACTTTTGTCTAAGGGCTTGGAAACTCCGAAGCGTTTCATCAGAATCGCCTGGAAGATGAACCAAACCGCCAAGACAAAGTGCCTGAACCATGGTGAAGGAATCTCTTTGAGGAGCAAGACTCCGCTGAAGCTCGCCATCAGCAGCAAAGTGAGTCTCATCGCAAAGGGCAACCTCGTGGTCATGGGAGCGAAACCTTCCGATTCCGCGTCTCCCGGGTCCTCGTTCGTTTTGTAGCCTTATCTTAGCGTGTCCTTGATGGAGTGCATATGAACCCCAATCTGAATTACATCGGTTCCAACGTCCGCCGTTTCCGTAAGAACAGAAAGTGGACACAGGAAGAGATGGCTCGCCGCGCGAACATCAGCCGCATCGCCCTGATTCATATTGAAAGCGGAAAGGCCGTACCCACGCTCGACACGCTCGCCTCGCTGGCCAACGTGCTTGAAATTCCCATGACTTCGCTTCTGTCCCGCCCTGTGGCGCACACCGGCGACAGTGCAGCAGCTCTCCTGGCCGACCCAGGCGAAGTGGACGCTATTGATTATGAGCTCAAGAACATTATGGACAAGTTGCGCAGCTGCAATTTGAACCAGGTCGTCACGCTCCGGAAGGTTATCGACACCGTGTTGCTCGGCTACCAAGACCGCCCGGCAGCAGCAGCCGAGTGATGTTTGTTCGAGTTCATATGCCCTCCTTCAAAAACGGGGAGCACCTTTTTTGGGGTGCTCCCCGTCTTCGTTTGTGCGTCCATTGCAAAGAGGGCCTGATAGTTTCATAGTCAGGGAGCGTTCTCTCGCGCGCGTGAGTTGCGCGTCGGCCTTTCCTTGTCGGCCTTTCCCGAAGGAGTCATCATGTCGGACCTTGTCCTCAACGTCACCGAGAAGAATTTCAAAACCGAGGTCCTCGAAAGCAACATTCCTGTCATCCTCGACTTTTGGGCGGAATGGTGTGGACCTTGTCTTGCCTTAGGGCCAACACTCGAAGAAGTCGCCAAAGAACGCAGCGGCAAGGTGCGCATTTGCAAAGTCAATGTGGAAGAGGAACCCAACCTCGCGGCGCAGTTCAACATCCGGAATATCCCTTTTCTCGCGTTCATCAAGAACGGGCAGAAAGTCGGAGAGCTCGTCGGCAACCAGGCAAAGGCGACCATTCTCAAGGCCGTCGATGCGGTTTCATCAACCCCAGGCGCCTAAGGTGTTGTTGTGACGCGTGGCTTTTCCGTCTTCGAAGCGGAGCAAACGGCGAGCCTCCTTCTGTCTGAAAACGGACTTTTGGTGGCCTTCGACGAAGTGGGACGAGGCTGCCTTGCCGGCCCTGTTGTGGCAGGATGCACGCTTTGGCGCCGTGGAACTCCGACCCCAGCGCAGCAGCGCCTTCTTCCCCTCGTGGACGATTCCAAGGCCCTCAGCGCACTGAGGCGCAGCCGCATCGCAAGCGAATTCGATGTTCCCTTGCGGGGAGTCTTTGACGGCCTGAGGCGAGACGGCCTGAGTCGAGACGACCTCGTCCGCTCAACCACCCCCCCGCATCGATTCGAAGACTTTGCAGCGTCCAAGCGCGTCACCCCAGCGACGTCCTTTGTTTGTGTGGCGGCGGGCATGGGCTTCGTGCATGCCGAAGAAATCGACGCTTCCGACATTTGGACGTGCGTGCAGTTGGCCATGGCGCGCGCACTGGCGCAGGCCACCTCCGTTTTTCCAGAACCTCCGCCGAGCGACGACCTCCTGTTTGTCGTCGACGGAAACTGCGGCGTGAAGGTCTCTCCCCAGCATGCTGATGTCAGGCAAATCACGTGCGTAAAAGGCGATTCACGATTCGTTTCCTTAGGCCTCTCAAGCATTCTCGCAAAAGTGACGCGCGACGCCTTCATGACACAAGCGGCTACGACGCACCCCGAGTACGGCTTCGAAAAACACAAGGGATACGGGACGGCAGCTCACTTTGAGGCCTTGCGGCGTCACGCTCCTATGTCCCTTCACAGGCGGACATTTTTGCGCAGCTTGGCCAATCCATAAACGCTTGGGCGGCACTTTTCGCAGGGTCTGCTCTCAACTTCTCCCAAAGACTCCCGATACGCCCCCAAAGGGAACGCAAGTTTCCCGGGAGGGACGCACAATGGCGGTCGAGAATCGGCAAGACAATGAGATGTCCTACGAGCTTTACAAAGAAATCGCCGACGAACTTTGTGTCCCGGTCGATGAACGTCTGCCGTTCGATGTCCGTTTCGAACTCTACTCGAGCAAACTTGTTTACTTAAATCACCTCCGTGGGCACTGTTTCCGGTCGGTGAATCAGTTGGGCGAAGCCTCGCCCTTTGGCACCGAGGATCTTGCGCACATCCAGAGAGCCATCGACCTGACGAAGGGGTTCCTTTCCAGCACGGTGCGCGAGGCTTTTGTCGCCTCGCTCAGCCGCGCCGGCCACGGCGCGGCTTGAGCCATGATTCCTCCCGTCGACGCGCTTCTCGAGGAATTTGAAACGCTCTCGCTCGACGAGAGGGTCTACGTGGTTCTACGGAGTGATGAAGACCTCGAGGTCTCCATTCATTTCCAGCGAAAAGACGCCCCAAAATGCTGGGGAATCTGGTTCAAACTCTCGGAAGAGGCATCTCGTCAGCAATGCACGCGCCAAACACTGCCCCTGGTGTTGCGCGCGTTTCAAGTCAGCGAAGCGACGTTTTCGAAAGAAATCGCTTCCCGCCTTTTGACTCAGGCCGCCTACGCCGATGAATTCGTACGGAATGTTTCCGACCTCCTCGGAGCGGACGCCGTGAGAGAGAGCATCCGATCCACCCAGATGTTCATGGAAAACCTCCGCGAGATGGTGAGAAAAACCCTGGGCCCCTCACCTGCTGAAGAAGAACGGAGCACGAATGGACCAGGTTTGAACATGGGCTCGACGGGCAAGGTCCGCGGTCCTGTCTCCTTGAACGCACTGAATGCCGATGCGAAGTCGGAATCGTCTTCGGGTGGCCATTCAGGCTCTTCGGGCAAAGGGCATTTGCGCATCCTTCGGAGCGTGGAACGTCCAAAAGCCCGCGGAGACGATGACGAAAGCTCGTAAGGCTCTCGCTGTCTCCGTTGACCCATGTGCTCTTGCGCGCATATACCCAGGACTCCGCATTTCTTCGGGGGCCCTCGCGCATGTTCGACATCCTGACTCAAGGCTTCAAAGACGCCACACTCAAGCTCAAAGGCCAGACACGCCTGACGGAAGAAAACGTGTCGCCCGCGTTGGAGGCCGTGCGGCGCTCGCTTCTGGATGCCGACGTCGAGCTCGGCGTTGTGAAAGCCTTCTTGGCAAAGGTGCGCGACGAAGCACTGGGCAACGTCGTGAAGGTCAAAGCAAAGCAGGCCGGCATGCAGGTGTCGGCAGGCGATCACTTCATTCAGCTTTGCCATGACAACCTTCTTGAACTCCTTGGCAGCGAAAAGGTCGAGATCACCAAAAACACGAAGGGCCCCACGGTCATTCTTCTGGTGGGACTCCAAGGCGCGGGCAAAACCACCCATGCCGCCAAGCTCGCCAAGCTGCTCAAGGAGCGCAAGAACATGCGCCCTCTGCTTGTGGCTGCGGACGTCTACCGCCCCGCGGCCCGCGATCAGCTCAAAACACTCGCAGCGCGCATCGATGTTCCGTTCTTTACGCTGGAAGGAAACGACGCTGTCGAGATTGCGCGCAAGGGCATTGAGCACGCGCGCTCAGAGTGGCTGGACCTCGTTATTGTCGACACAGCGGGGCGTCTTGCTATCGACGACACGTTGATGAATGAGCTTGAAAACATCAAAGCCGCCATCGCCCCGCAGAACATCCTCCTCACCATCGACGCGATGATAGGCCAAGACGCCGTGCGCACCGCAAGCGCCTTCGATGCGCGCCTCGGCCTCACCGGCGTTGTTCTCACCAAGCTCGATGGCGACACGCGTGGCGGTGCGGCACTTTCCGTGAAGAAGGTGACTGGCAAGCCCATTCTGTTCGTGGGAACCGGCGAGTCGCTCGAAAAATTGGAAGACTTCCGTCCAGAGGGCATGGCCACGCGCATTCTTGGCATGGGCGATATTGTGGGCCTCATGGACGACTTCACCCGCGTGGTGGACGAAGAGGACGCCGCGCGCAAGGCTGGGAAGATGTTCGAAGGCAACTTCGACTTCGAAGATTTCCTCGAAATGACGGGCTCAATTCGAAAGATGGGCTCCATGAAAGACATCATTTCGAAGACTCCGCTCATGAGCCAGATTTCAAGCGAAGATCTTGAAAAAGTCGACGATCGAGAAATCGATAGGACGGCGGCCATCATCCACTCGATGACAAAACAGGAACGCGGGAATCCTGATCTTTTGCTGCCCAAAACTCCTCAGGGTCGTTCCCGAGTCGCACGCATTGCAAAGGGAAGTGGTCGACAGGAAAAAGACGTGAAAGACCTCGTGGAGCGCTTCATGCAAATGCGCAACATGATGAACATGATGATGGGTGGAATGGGCGGAATGGGCGGAGGCCTCGGTGGGCTTCTTGGCAAAATCCCCGGCATGGGGGGCCTGAATCAAATGGCGAACATGGCCAAAATGATGAAGCAGGCGGGCGGCATGGGTGGAATGGGCGGCATGATGGGCATGCCGGGCATGGCTGACTTGATGGGTGGCATGGGCGCAGGCGGCATGGGTGGAATGCCTGGCATGCCTAGAGCGGGCCGCATGGGCCTTTCCTCAGCCGACCTTGCCGAAATCAACCGCATGAAGAAACGGAAGAAAGAAGAGAAGGCCCGCAAGCAAAAGAAAAAATAAAGAATGAAGAAGGAGCGTGGACAATGGCCTCTTTCAAACCTTTTTTCGTGGGGCTCCTGGGAGTCCTTGCCACCCAAAGCGCCCAGTGCGCGAACGGCGCGTCGGGCACCCGAGCAATGCCCTCCCCTCAGGGCACACTGACGCCCCAGGTGGTTCCCCTCCTCGAAGGACGAGACGTCATTTGGAGTCTCGATTTTCTCCCCGACGGGAAAATTCTCTTCACCGAAAAAAAGGGAACGCTTTCGGTGTTCGACCCCGCTTCAAAAAAGGTCGGGGCCGTAACGGGAGTGCCCGTGGTGGCTGTTCATGGGCAAGGGGGGTTGTTGGACGTTCGCCTGCACCCGTCGTTCGCCCAAAACAAACTTGTGTTCCTCGCGCATGCCAAAAAGGTGGATGGCGGCTACACCACCGCGTTGACGCGCGCTGAGCTCAACGTCACCGCAACAGGGGCCTCACTTTCGAACGTTCGTGAACTTTTTGCCGCCGTCCCGGCCACAAGTGCGGGCCAACACTTCGGCTCTCGTATCGCGTTTTCTGCCGACGGCAGTCATCTCTTTGTCTCGGTGGGCGATCGAGGCGAACGCGACAGGGCGCGCGACCTGAGCACCCACCTCGGTAAAATCCACCGGCTCACACTGGAAGGGAAGCCTCCCACCGACAACCCTTTTGTGGGGCGTGCGGGCGCCAGGCCCGAAATCTGGAGTTACGGCCATCGCAACGTGCAAGGGCTTCAGCTCGACAAGGCCACGGGCACGCTGTGGGCGCACGAGCATGGTCCGCGGGGAGGAGATGAAATCAACCGCGTGGAAAAAGGAGCCGACTACGGCTGGCCGGTTGTCACCTACGGGCGTGAGTACTACGGACCAAAAATTGGAGAGGGTGCGACAAAGGCAGGCGTGCAAGCTCCCCTTTATCATTACACCCCCTCCATTGGTCCGAGTGGCTTCGCCATTTACGGCGCCGACACCCTTCCCGCGTGGAAGGGAAAATTCCTGATAGGCGCACTCGCGCTCGAGCACTTGAATGTGTTCAACCCCGTCACGAAATCAGAATCAAGAATGCTTTCAGGGGAAAAGGAGCGCGTTCGCGAGGTTCGGGTCGGGCCCGATGGGCTTGTTTACTTGGGCACGGATTCTGGCAAAATTTTGAGACTCTCTTACTGAGGCACGCAGAAGAGGCAGAGAACGCTGGCATTCGCAGGGTCGCTGGCCTATGAGCGACGGTGGGCATCTTTTCGCCACCCTGCCTGCCCGCACGAAGGCCCTGCAAGAACATGCAGAAGGCATCACGAAGGAAAACTCGAACATGTCGCACACGGAAACCGTCGTCACAGCTTCGCAAGACGAAAACCCCCTCGCCAAATACATGCCAAAGCCTCAGGTTTCGTATCCCGACATCCCTCTCCGGCACGCGGGTTTCCTGAAGAAGGTTTACGTTCAAACCTGGGGTTGCCAAATGAATGTGGCCGACACCGAGCGTATGCTGTCGTTGTTGGGACGCATGAACTACCGTCCCACCGAAGTGGTGGAAGAAGCCGATTTCATTCTTCTCAACACCTGCCACATTCGAGAAAAGGCCCGGCACAAAGTGGTGAGCCGACTGGGCGAACTCCGGGCCCTGAAGGAACGCAAGCCGGACACGCTTTTGGGTGTGTCGGGTTGTGTCGCGCAAGCGGAGGCGAAGGCCCTGGCGAAAGAGGCCCCGTTTGTCGACGTCATTTTCGGGCCCGACCAAATCGAGGAACTTCCGACGCTCGTGGAACAGGCTTTGTTGAGGCCCGTCGTGAAGACAGAATTCAACTCAAACGGCTACTCGATTCCTGTCGACGTTATTCCTCCGTATTTCGATGAAACAAAACAGGAAGTCAGTAAATTCATCAACATTGTGAAGGGCTGCAACAACTTTTGCACTTTTTGTGTGGTTCCCTATACCCGCGGCCGCGAAAAAAGCCGCGTCTCGGCAGAAGTGGTGGCTGAGGCCGCCTACTTCGCGAGCCGTGGGGTCAAGGAAATCGTTCTGCTTGGTCAGAACGTGAACTCCTACGGGCTCGACCTCGCCGGCGAAAACCACAAAAAGGTCACTCCTGAAGCCTTGGGGTCATTGCCTTTTGCGGAATTGCTCTACGAAGTGGCCGCCGTGCCCGGCGTAGAACGCATTCGTTTCACGACGTCGAATCCACACGACTTCACGCCTCAACTCGCGCGTGCGTTTGAACAATTGCCTGAGCTCTGCGACGCCTTTCACCTCCCCGTGCAAAGCGGCTCCGACCGCATTCTCGATCGCATGAACCGCCAGTACACCCGAGCGGAGTACCTCGAACGGGTCGGCTGGATTCGGGCTGTGCGCCCCGAAATGGCTTTCAGCACCGACATCATTGTGGGCTTTCCCGGTGAAACCGACGAAGACTTTGAAGACACGCTCTCACTCGTGCGCGAGATGCAATACGCCTTCATTTATGCTTTCAAGTATTCGCCACGCCGAGGCACTCCCGCCACGCGCTTTAAGGAACAGGTTCCCGAGTCCGTGAAAGACGCGCGTTTGCAGACTCTCCTCGAACTCCAGAAGAAAGAGACGGAGCGCCAAAACGCACAGGAAATTGGACAGGTACGCAACGTCCTTGTTCTCTACAAAAACAAGAAAGAGGCCAACGCTTGGTATGGCCGCACATTTCAGGGACGGCTTGTGAAGGTTCACTCGACAGAGGTCCTGTTGGGCCAAACTCTTCCCGTAAAAATCAGCGGTGCCAACGTGACCGCTCTGGAAGGTTCACCTGTCTGAAGAGCAACCCCTGAAGTGCGGGCTGACTGCTGCCCCTAACGTCCCCCGAAACGCGCAGACTGAGCAAAAAGAGAGCTGAGCTCCGCATAGACCGCAGGCTTCGTCTTGCGGTAGCGCTGAGTGAAGCGTCGGACCAACGACGGCTTCGAACGTGCCGCAATTTCTTTCGCCCGTGCCTCCAAAAAGTCCTTTGAATAGGCACCCGTCTCAATGGCGAAGGCGAGCGCGCCCAAGCTCACCCATGTTTTTTTGTGCTGCAGGTACCCGAGCAAGCTCCCTTCCGGAAACGCACCTTCGACGGCCTCCCAAGACGCGATGTTTTCGAGGGCATCGGACACTTTTTCATTGGCTTCGCTCGCGTTCAGCTTCAAAGGGGGGGAACGCTTTGCATCCGTTTTCGAGACGCTCGAGACGCTGGTGTCCATCGCGTCGTTTGTGTCGTCTGTGTCGTCTGTGTCGTCTGTTTCAGAGGCATCTGGCTCGACTTCGTCGGAGGATCCTTCAGAGGACTGTTTAGAGTTTGGTGCTTTTTTCGTCTTTGAGCCTGGCTTCGCCCGCGGGAGCGCGGCCGTGCCGTTTGCAAGGGAAGGGGGTTGAACTTCGAAAACAGGCTCTTCGTGCGTTGCTGTCAAACCAGCGACAGAAAGAAACGAGTCGACGACTCCCCATTCCATGAGGCTGTCGGCCAAAACAAGGAGGACGAGGGAAACGACGCTCGCAGCGCCGACCTTCGCACCCTTTTTACGCGCCGCATCGGCGCCACCGCTTTCATTGATTTTGGACATGGAGTCTCGCAAACTTCTCGCTAAGTTCATGGACAACCGAACCGCACGCTTTCCCCTATCGGCCAAACCGTCGTCTTTCACGCCTGCGGACCTTTCCGCACGGACGTGGTTTTGACTGGACTTGCGATTTCGGTCATTGTGCCTTTGTTGTTTTCACATTTAACGGAGGTTCCCTGTGAAGATTCTGGTGCTCGTGAAGTCAGTTCCTGACACCGAAACGAAAATCAAACTCGGCTCGGGGGGCAAGACGCTCGACGAGGCCGAGTTCAAGTACATGGTGAACCCCTACGACGAGTTCGCCATTGAGGAAGCCGTGCGCACGCAAGAAAAGTGGCCGGGTGAAAGCGTCGTCGTTTCCATGGGCCCCACACGTTGCCAAGAAGCCATCCGCAAAGCGCTAGCCATGGGCGTCGATCGCGGCGTCTGGTTGAACACGGAAGGTTTTGCGGGCGAAGTCGATTCGCTTGCCACAGCAAAACTCATCGCAAAAATTGTGAAGGAAGAAGCGCCTGATGTCGTGTTTGCGGGCCAAATGGCCATTGACGACTACGCTTCGCACATTGGCCCCATGGTGGCTGAACTGACAGGCATGCCGTGCATTCAAGTGGCCACGAAAATCGAGTGGAAAGAGGGCGGCAAGTCTGCACGAGTCGAGCGCGAAGTGGAAGGAGGAATGGTGGAGGTCTATGACGTGCAAACTCCATTTGTTCTCGGCGCGCAAAAAAGTTTGAATGAGCCCCGTTTCCCTTCGCTTCCTGGCATCATGAAAGCGAAGAAGAAACCTTTAGCCGAAAAGAAAATCGCGGACCTGGGCGTCGACGCAGCCGTGGTGGAAACCCTCGGTTTCGCGCTTCCTCCGGAAAAAGCACCCGGCAAGGTTTTCAAAGGCGAGCCCGTGGAACAGATGGTTCAGAAAGTGGTTGGCCTCCTACGTTCAGAAGCCAAGGTCCTCTGAGTCTCCTCCCACAAAGGGAACAACGGAATCGACACGTTCACGGGTCGCTCCTGGTCGCCGGGAACGCCTACGAAAGGAATCTCCTCCATGACTCTTAAGGTCCTCGTCTACGCCGAAGTCCGCAGTGGAAAATTGAAGCCGACAGCGGGCGAAACTCTCAGCGAGGCAGTGCGCCTCGCGGGTGCAGGCAACGTTCATGCCGTGCTGCTCGGAGAAGGTGCGTCCACACATGCCGACACCCTTGCCTCCTTTGGGGCCACAAAGGTGTTTGTGGTCGAACATGCCGAAACAAACACGTACCAAAACGAACCTCATGTGCAGGCGCTTGGTCAAATAGCGAAAGCAGGCGGTTACAACGTCATTGTTGGCCCCGCGTCGCCCACGGGCCGTGACTTCTTTCCCCGCCTCGCCGCACGCCATGGAGCTGCCCTCCTCACCGACGTGGTGAAGCTCCGGGCCGAAGGCGACCGCGTTATTGGCACGCGTCCCCTGTATGCTGGAAAAACCCTTTCGGAGGTGGCCAGCAAAGCCCCCCTGACCCTCATCACTGTGCGACCCAACGTCGTGGCTGCGCAGGTTACGGCGGCGGGTGCGAAAGCCGAAGTGGAAAAGGTCACCCTTTCTTTCGACACCTCGTTAATCAAAGCGCGCGTCGTAGAGGTTCGTAAGGGCAAAAGCGAGAAGCCCGACCTCACCGAAGCGAGCATCATCGTGTCGGGTGGGCGGGCCATGGCAAACGCGGACAACTTTAAAGTCCTTCATGCCCTGTCCGATGTCATCGGCGCGACGGTGGGTGCGAGCCGCGCGGCCGTAGACTCCGGTTACGCTCCCCACGACATGCAAGTGGGTCAAACGGGTAAGACCGTGAATCCGAACCTCTACATCGCGTGTGGAATCTCCGGCTCTATCCAGCACCTTGCCGGCATGCGGACGTCCAAAGTCATTGTTGCCATCAACACCGACCCAGAGGCACCCATTTTCCAGAAAGCCGACTATGGCATTGTTGCCGACCTCTTCACCGCCGTGCCCGTCATGACATCGGAACTCAAGAAGCTCCTCGAGCACTGACTCATGTGTGATATCTTCATGTGATGACTCGCAAAAAGTGGAGCACACATGACCGCCTTCTCGAAAACCGCGAAGATCACAGCTCTTGTCGCCTTTCTTCCCACTGTTTTCGCGAACCTCCTGTTCACAGGTTGCCTCCAAAGGGACTTTAGCGAGTCAAAATCGAAGGCCATCACTCTGCGAGGACAAGACGCGACCTCGCGACTCTACATGGCCTACGACGAGGCGGCCCCCATGCGACTCACGTGGTTCCTCTGCGAAGGCGACCCCGCATCGACGTCCTCCGTAATCCAAACGAGAGCCCGTTCGGCAGATGCGCCCGTCATGGCCGCTGGACGGGTGGCGCGCAAACGCCCTCTCCTTCCCGCCATACTGCCGTCCCGTGCCCAAACCTCTCCCTCAAGCGCCCTGGAATCAGGCCCCTTGGTGGAACGTTACGTCGACGAACGCATGACCATTGCTGAGTTTCGCGATCCCATCCTGGGCAAAGGATGCAAAGATGTGCTTACGGCCGAAGGCAGCGCGAGTGTAAGCGAAATTGCTGACGAGACCGCAGCGCGATTGGCGAAAGAAAAAGAAATAGATGAGCTCGGACCACAAATTTTCGGCACTGTCGCAAGCTGTTCGGGAATCGTAAAAGAAACACTGCTCATTGCCAGCGTGCTTCTTTCGGCTGACAAGACGAACGTGCGAAGCCTGTTCGGATTCAAGGGAACGGCCGTGGCACCGGGCAACCGAGGTTCACAGCTCGTCGGACTCTTTTCAGGCACGGCGTTTTGCGCGCTCAGCACCCGATCCCTTTTCAATCAGCTTGCCACTGGCCAGGGAAAAGTTTCTGTCTCCGACGCGCAGTTCCTTTCCTATCTTCAAAAGTCCAATGACGTCGCCGACGCTCTGTTCGTGAAGGGCGCAGAATCGTCGCAGGCCTCAGGCTTGCCACAAGACGTGGTTGATGCCATTCGAGCCGACAAGGCTCAGTTCGACAGGTTGATTTCTGAAAACAGACAGATGGAAGCCGCAGGTCTTTTCAACCCGTACCGCGTCGGCATCTGGAACTTCGTGTTGAACGCCAACGTGGACGCCACCCATTCGAATGCCGCCAACCTCACCACCTACGCGGGTGCGTTTTTCGCGGGCCTCAGAAAGCGCCTCATCGATCCCCTTTTCGGAGCAGGTCACAACACACACTGAGGCTCTGGCTACGAAGGATCCGTGCAGACGTCGAGACCTTCGAGCCCAACGTCGGTTCCCTGCGCCGTCAGAATAATGTGAAGATCTCGGAACGAGTTGCTGTCCGACGCATCGGGCGAAACGGCATCCTCATACCGAAGGACTATTTTGTTTTGTTTGCCTGTTGTGGTTTTCGTGCAACGAAAACGAACCTTTCGATTTGTTTCCCAAGTCGCCATGGCCCAGTGTTGTGCACCCAAAGGGGGCGCCGGAACGGGGTAGGTGAAGGTCCCATTTTGTGCATTGCACACGGTGCTGTTCTTGTAGGTGTCCACTTTGATGTCGACAACCTGCTTGGAAACGCCCGCATTCACGGGTAGGGCGTTTGTTTTCAACTGAAAGGCGGTGTCGGTGCCCACGCAAGCCGACGAAGACGCAGGATTCGTTTTCGTGCAGCCTAACAGCGTCCAATTCGACTGCCCCGCAAGCCTATATGAAATGCAATTGCGAAAATAACCACCCGCGAAGTCGACGAACACGCTGAGCGTGGGCGCTGGCGCCTGCGTCGCACCCACCACCGGGGGAGACACGCTTGCGGTAGCGGTGGGCACCGGAGAGCCGGAAACAACAGCGG
>JADCJN010000268.1 GCA_020247005.1 Silvanigrellales bacterium | reverse complement strand
GTGTTGCTCGCGCTCCTCTTCCATTTGGAATCGTTGCGCTCCCTTGCTCAGAGTCCACACTCTTCTTCCCATTCCCCTCTCACCTCAAAGAAAGCCGCCGCATGATCACGCCTCGCGAAACCGTCACCCGATTTTTTGAACGCGTCCGAGAGGGGAGGGCTCCTGAAGAGGCTTGGATCCAGGTTGAGGCCTCGGGACTCGAGACCCAAATTGCTGCAGCCCGTGCTGTTGGAACAGGGTGACACTCGACCGGAAGACACACTTTGCCACTGAGTCACGCGTGGCAACCACTCAGGAATCAAAACGTCGCATCGAGTGCGCTCTGGTGGGAATCCCAGTGTCGGGAACCGCGTTCATCCCTTCACCCCTTGAACGGGACCAAGTTCACACTCTTTGAAAAGGATTCTGAAAAATGAAAATCTTCGTCACTGCTTTTGCATTGTGTGCGGCTTCGACGGCAATTTGTGATGCTGAAGCATCTACTGTGGGCACAGACGTCTCGTATGCCATTGACTTGCACTACAGCTCCGAAGCGTTTGGCAAGAGTGTGCACTCTGTCGTGGCACACGTGGGACTGCTGACGCAGCACCCCCCTTTCGCTGGCAAGCCTGACACCTGGCAGAATGTCAAAGATGTTCAACTTTTGAAAGGCACAAACGGGTTCACTGGACGTACGGGCCTTCGCGGCCAAGGCTCAAGCGGTTCGTATGCCATTGAGCTGAGCCCGGTGGTTGTTTATTTTGTAAAGTTCAAAGATGCCTCGAGTTCCATTTCTCCCACGTTCAGCATCAAGTCAGAGTTCAACCGCTCGAATCGATTCGACATTCGCTATCAGGCAAAAGAGTTTCTCGCCGCTGCCCAAAATCTTCTGCAACATTTGAAACAACCAGAGGAAACTTCGGTTCGCCTCGAAGCCATCAATTTTGAGTGGGATGCCAACGGCGATTTCTTGACTGAAACGCTCATCCAGTCGGGCATTCAAGATGCCTACCCAAATTGATCGTAAAAAACCGCTCTCCAGGGAACAAGCAACTTCGGAACGAACTTCAGGCTCGTTCTGAACCATGCGTGCCAAATGCCAGGATGGTGGGCAGCAGCCCCGGAAAACGTCCCTCGATTTCGGCATAGCGAAGCACATTGATATGCGCTGTGGCACGCTTTTCGGTGCGAACGAGGCCTGCCTCACGCAGCACTCGAAAGTGGTGCGAGAGCGTCGATTTGGGAACGCCTTCACAGGGGCACGCAAACGCGCACGCCATGCCGTCGCTGCCCCGGAGCTTCCGGACGATTTGCAGGCGAACGGGATCGGCCAAAGCGCCAAGCAACGCTTCGAGACGGATATCTTCAGGATTCGGGTGCGCAAACGCTCTCATGGTTGACCTCTAACACTCTTTCGGTCTAACGCCATGGTTCATTAGTTCCGTTATACCGAACTAATGAACTAAAGAAAGTCTCAATGAGGCAGAACTAAGGAGTATTGTTATGAAATTGCAGAACAAAACGGTTCTTGTGACAGGTTCGAGCCGCGGCATCGGTCGTGCCATTGCGGAACTCATGGCTGCCGAAGGGGCCACTGTTATGGTGCACTCTCGGCAGAGCGGATCCGATGCCGAAGCTGTTGTCAGAGGCATTCAGGCGAAGGAAGGCAGGGCTTTCGCTGTGAACGCCGACCTCACAGAAGTCGAGTCTCTTGAGCCGCTCTTTGCAAGCATTCGGGCAGGCCTTGCTCAGCTCGGTTTGCCCCCGCGTCTCGACGTCGTTTTCAACAATGCGGGCATCAACATCCCCGCGCCGTTCCTGGAAACAACGCCTTCTCAGTTCGATGCGCTCTTTCACCTTAACGTCCGGGGTTTGTTCTTTGTGACGCAGCATGCGGTGAAGCTCATGCCTGCGGGAGGAAAGGTGGTGAACCTGTCTTCTGCCGTGGTGCACGCTGCGTTCGAAAACATTGCGGCGTATTCGGCCACAAAAGGCGCTGTCGATGTTCTGACCCGTCACCTTGCAGCCCACCTTGGTCCACGTGGCATCACCGTCAACTCGCTGAGTCCGGGTGCCACCGACACCGACATGAATGCCTCCTGGCTGCGCGAGAACGAGCAGGGAGCGGAGGCCGTAAAGTCGATGCAGGCGCTTCAACGCGTGGGGACGCCTAGCGACATCGCGCGTGTCGCTTTGTTCCTGGCGACTTCCGACAGCGACTGGGTGACGGGTCAGGTTCTTGAGGCGAGCGGTGGTTGGAAACTCTAACTTTGCGTGGCGAAACTTCTGGAGAAAGAAAGGACGACTTTGTGCGCATTCGCATTGTGGCTCATCTCTTAGTTCTTTTATTTTTCACGTCGCTCTTCATGCCTTTCTCGCTTGTCGCTTCTGGAAACTCTCACGACTGGCGTTCGGAGGTCATTTATTTCACCTTGCTCGACCGTTTTTCGAATGGAGACCCCGCAAACGACAAGGCTCACGGAGACGCCCGCTGCAACGATGCCAACAATCCGCATGCCTTTCAGGGGGGAGATCTGGCGGGCATTTCAAAAAACCTCGACTACATTCAGGAACTCGGTACGAGCACTGTGTGGATAACTCCGCTTTATAAGGGCGTGGCTTCCATGCAAGGCAACAATTGCGGCTTTCCGGGGTACTGGGCAGACTTCAAATTGCCCTACGAAGTTGAGATCGATCCTCGGTATGGTCAGAATGAAGATTTCGATGAGCTCATTCAAAAAGCGCACAATAAGAAAATGAAGGTTATGCTCGACATGGTTGTCAACCATGCCGGCTATGATGCTGAACTGACGCGGCAAAAAAGCCAGTGGTTCAACGATCCCTTCAATTGCCATTTAAAAGGAAACGCCGATATTTTTTGCCCACTGGCGGGCCTGCCAGACTTCGACCATCGCGTTGCTGAAGTCAGGGAGTACCTTGTGTCCGTGCATGAGGCATGGCTCAAAAGATTCGCCTTCGATGCGATTCGTATGGACACCGTGAAGCATGTCGATGCCAACTATTTCAAGGAATGGATTTCGAAGATGCGCGGGCTGCGGGACAGCTTGTATTTGGTGGGGGAGCTTTTGGACGAAAATTCTTTGGATGCGTTCGAAGCCTACGTGAAAGCTGGATTCGATGGACTCTTTCATTTTCCCTTGCGGACGGGATTCATTGAAACCTTCGCAAAAGGGGGCTCCGTCGACAACGTGGCGAGGCGCATGTCCGACACGATTCAGAAATTTGGGCAGGCCAAGGCACAACTCTTTGTCACTTTGCTCGACAATCACGACGTGCCACGTTTTCTCGAATTCATGCCTCACTCCCTGCACGACCCCGACTCGCAAAGAAGGTACCACCTCGCACTCACGGCATTGTTCACCCTCCCTGGCATCCCACAAATCTACTACGGGAACGAAATTGGCATGAATGGGGGAGTGGATCCCTGGAATCGCCGGTTCTTTCCGGAGTGGGCCTTTTCGGCGGAACAGCGAGGCATTGAAAATCGCCCTGGATACATCAAAAACCCACAACACACGTGGGCGCTCACCCAGAAGCTTTTGAACATCAGGAAAGCAACCCCCGCTCTTCAGACAGGAGACTATGTCGAACTTTGGCGCCAGAACGGAGCGCAAAACGCCAACGTGTGGGCTTTCGCACGGACTTTGAAAACACCGCCACTGCGCAATCATGGCGTGGGTAATGGTTTAACGCAGGAGCAGGAAAATCGACTCGCCATTGTCGTTTTCAACAATGGCTTGCGTTCCCTCGACATGCCACTCAAAATTCCTGTCGGTCACCTTCTTTCTGGCGACGCAGAAATGGCAGACCTGCTTGGCGAGGTTCCTTCTTCACAAGCTTTTGTGAAGAAGGGCATTCTCAATGTGTTTCTTCCGGCGCAGTCTGCGGTGATCCTGACTCCCCTTCGTGAGGTGCGAGAGCGGTGAGGAGTTGCGCGCGCTTTGTCTTAGACTCTTGCCGCCACAGACGCTCGATTTTAGCGGCCAAGCTCGAAGGAGCTCCCGGGTGGAAGCAAATGCGCTGTGCCGCCGTGCCAATGCCCGGTTTGCACGGGGCCACGCGCACCCATTTCTGAATAGGAGTAGGTCGATACGCCGCGTGCCGCTGCACCTGCAACGTTGTAAAGGAACACGGACGAGGGACGCTGAAGTACGTCCTCGGTTTCGTTGCGGGTGCTGCGCTCAAGGGTTGTTTCGCGCGAGGCTGTTGAAGCTTTGTCGGCCTCGAACGTCACTGTTTCAAAGCGGCGTCCATCGGGCCCCCTACTGTCGTCAACACGGGCCACCATGCCTGCAGGCAGCGCCAGGCCGAAAGAGCCACCCTGGAGCCCAAGTCCAAGCGCAAACCGCAGGGCGTTCAAGCGATTTTCGGGGCGTCCGACGTCGGGGTCGAAGGCTTGCGTTCCCCAGAAGCCACAGCCGCTTTCACGTCGCGAGCGGAGGTCTCCGGTGAGGTAAGCATACTCAACTTCGCTGGAGGGGCGGTACTCGTTGCTCAAAGGATCGAAGGCGTCGAACGACACGACACTGTTCCGTTCGCCATCGCTTTCGTATTGTCCCACAATGCGACCGTCGAGCCGTGCTCCGCAGTTTTCCTCGAGGCCATCTGCCGTGGGGGCGAAGCGAACACGAGACGACGTGCGTACAATGGAGCCCTTGCGAGGCCCCGAAAGGACGAATCGTGCTCCGTCTAAAAGAAGGTGCGATGTGACAGACGTGTAGGCAGGCCAACGGGTTCCTCGGCCGCTCGTGGAACCGCTGCGGCCTGCTTGGGACGCGGATGCCCCTGTGGGCAAGAGGGCTTCGACAGCGCGCGCCCCCACAACTTCGGCGAGCCAGGCGTTTGCAGGCGGTTCGTAACGAATCAGGACTCCGGTGTCGGAATCGACGACAAGAGCCAGCGCCCGCTCTGTTTCTTTGGAAGGTTTTCGTTCTTCCCAGGCCGCGAGCACGGCGAGCGCACGCGCGGCGCGTTCACGGTCGCCCGCGTGGGTTTCCACATAAAAGCGGGGAATGCCTGCAACGGTGTCGGCAAAAAAACCAGGTTCAACTTCGCGCTTGGCGAAGGTGAGGCCACGTAAAATGGAAAACGTCGTCGTTTCCGATTCCGTTTCGGGGAAATAGCCGAGGGTTCCCTGCAGGGCCGCGCCCGCGCTTTTCCCCATGATGCCGCCCCCACGCAAAACCAAGCTCTTCATGGCAGCGTGAAGACGCGTGCGTTCCCACAACAGCCTCATTTCCGTTTGGTCGCCACCTGGCAACGAAACGAGTCCGCAGAAGCGAGTGAGTTGGTCTGTCAAACGAGGGTCGTCGGCCCGTGCGCGAGAATCGAACACAAATCCCTGGAAGGAAGCCTCAGGTGCGCCTGCAGCGACGAACAAGCGTTTGGAAATGGCGAGGGCATCGTCGGTGTCGGGCCCTGGCTCGCGGTATTCGAGGCTGCACACGCCCGAAGGGAGCGGTTCTTTGCCTTGTGCGTTCACGCGCCGCCTCGAATCTGCCAGCGCCGCAAGGCCTGCGCGGTGAAGCGCAACCTGCGACTCTTTGAGCACTGTCAGGGGCATGGGAGTGAGGCCGGGAGGTGAGGTGGGTGAGGAAGGAGCAGGCGTGGCCTGCCCTTCCACGGTCGATGCACCTCCTCCCACCGCCAAGAAAAAGCCATTCCGGCTTTCTGCGAAGGCTTCATCTTCACAGGACGTCAACACAAGGGAGGCCGCCACCAGGAACACGGCCGCGCGGATGCTCACGGACCCGGTTTGCGGGCAATTTGTTTTATGTGGCATCCGGCTTCTCCCGAGGGGTGTTTGTTTTTGAGTTCGACACAGACTGAGACAGAGACTTGGACAGGGGCATGGCCTGAGAAAGATGAGACGAAACGCCTGCCAGAATAGCCGTGAGCAAGACGCCACTGGCGGTCATCGAATTGATGGGCAAGGGGTTGTCGTTGGAAGCGAAGAGGGCGCACTGCGCAAGCCTTGCCATGGGGCTTTGTCTGCGGTCGGTGATGCACACGCATGGAATGCCTTGCTCACGCGCAAACTCTGCAAGCGATAGAACGCTCTTGCTGTAGGGAGGAAAAGAAAAAGCGAAGAGCACGTCGGCCTTGGGCGTGGCCAATTTGAGTTGCTCTTCATAGGCGCTTGCGCCTTCAGGAAGCGCGATGGTGCGTTTGCCTATCATGGTGAACTGATAGGCCGCCATGCGCGCAAAGTAACTCGAGAGCCCCGAGCCCACTGTGTAAACAATGGGCGCTGATGCCAGAAGCGCAACACACTGCGTGAAACTCTCGGCATCGAGGTTTTCAATCGTCTCGGCGATGTTGGCCACTTCGGAATCTGCAATTTGAGCAAGAGTGGGCCCGTGCGGGCCTTTTGAAGTCGACACAGGATTCGAACCCACCGTGTTCGAGAGGCTTTCGTAACGTTCGGGTCCTGCGAGCTCGCGGCTGGCACGACGCAAAAGCTCTTGCTTGAAGTCGAGGAAGCCCGCGAATCCGAGCGTTTTCGCGAAACGTACGACGGTGGCCTCGCTCGTACCGGCCCCTTGAGCCAACGTTGCAACCGAAAAAGTGATGCCTTCGTGTGGGTGCTTGAGCAGGTGGTCGGCAATGCGTTGTTCCGCCGCCGTCATGTGAGAATCGTAACTTTCAAGAATGCGCGCAAAAATCTCTTTTTTGCCCTTGCCCTTCTCTTTGTCTTTGTCGAATTTCGTGGGCATCGGCGGCTATACCTTCATGTTGGGGTCGAGCGCATCGCGCAGACCGTCACCTACGAAATTGATGGCGAGGAGCGTCAACGAGAAGAACGCGGCCGGGAAGGCAAGAAGCCAGGGCGCCGTTTCAAACACCTTCGCGCCTTCCGACACAAGGGAGCCCCAACTCGCAACGGGTTTCATGACACCATCGGAGCCCATGGCTTGGAAACTGATGCCGATGAAACTGAGAAACGCCTCCTGAAGCATGACGCCAGGCACTGTCATGGTCGCGTAGACCGCCACCACTCCCAGAGTGTTTGGAATGAGGTGACGAAAGATAACGCGTGCATGACCAGCGCCACACGAGCGCACGGCAACGACGTACTCGCGTTCGCGGAGTGACAAAACCTGCGCGCGCACAATGCGGGCCATACCCAGCCATTGGAAAAGCGCCAACACCAGAAAGAGGACGTAAATGCTCTCGACTTCGAAAAAAACCATGACCAGGAGAATGAGGAAATAGGAAGGGAGGGCGTACATGAGGTCGACGAAGCGCATCATGAGAGCATCGAACCATCCTCCGAAGTAACCAGCGATGGCTCCAAACGACACCCCGACGAGTGTCGAGACAGCGGTGGTGATGAGGCCCACCGAGAGCGAGACGCGGCCTCCGTAAAGCACGCGAGCGAAAAGATCGCGGCCCATTTCATCGACGCCAAACCAGTGTTCACGGGAGGGTGGCAAAGCTTCGAACGTGAAGTCGAGGGCGTCCCAGGCATAACTCGAGAACAAGGGCGCGCCAAAACACAAGCCCCCCACGACCACGAGAAACGCGAGGCTCACCATGGCGATGCGGTTTCGCAGGAGGCGCTCTAGGGCCTGCGCGCGCGCGGAGATTGCGGTGTTTTTCATTGGACACGGATCCGAGGATCCAGCGCAGCGAGTGCCAGATCGGAAAGAACGTTGAAAGCAACCACAAGCAGACAGGCCACCGTGGTGATCCCCAGGACGAGCGTGTAGTCGCGGTTTGTGGCGGCTGCCACAAGGTAACGGCCAAGTCCGGGGATGTTGAAGACCTGTTCCACAACCACCGTGCCAATGAGAATGGAAGACAAGGCGGGGCCAAGGTAGGTGACAAGGGGGCACAGCGATTCGCGAAGCGCGTGCCCAAGAACGACACGCCATTCGGGCAGGCCTTTCGCCCGGGCTGTTTGAATATACCGGTTTCGGATCACCTCCAGCAGAGAGGCCCGCGAAAGGCGCGCGATGGCGGCGACGTCATAGAGTCCCAAACACACCACGGGTCCTACGAGGTTGAGTGCCGCGCCATCGTTCCAGCCCGCAACGGGAAGCCAGCCGAGCCCGAGCGCGAAGACTCCCACGAACACGGGAGCAAGCACCATGGGGGGGATGCTTTTGCCCGCCATGATTCCTGTCATGGTGGCATAGTCGAGGAGCGTGTTCTGTTTGACGGCGGCCATGACGCCCAACGCGACTCCCACGAGGATGGAAAACCCCATGGCGAGAAGCCCGATGCGCGCAGAAACAGGCAATGCCTCCGCGATGATTTCCCGCACGGGTTTGTCTTTGTACATAAACGATGTTCCAAAATCGCCGCGCAGTGCCGAGCCAATGTAACGAACATATTGCTCCGGAAGGGGTCTGTCGAAACCGTACGCCGCTTCCATGCTGGCGCGCACTTCTTCGGGCAGTTCCGCTTCCCGTTGGAAGGGGCTTCCCGGAGAAAGGCGAACGAGAAAGAAGCTGACCGTAAGGACGGCGAGCAAAAGGGGAACGGCGGCGAGGGTGCGCTTGACCACGTAACGGAACATGAAACTCCTATTTCTTCACGAGTGCGCTTTCAAGCGAGAGGTCTTTGAGCGGGTGAACGTCGAGGACGTTCGTATGCAAACCTTTGAGCTCGGGTTTCCACATGTTGATGCTCGTGTTGAAATAAAGAGGCATCAGGACGGCGTCATCGAGAATGAGCACTTTTTCAGCCTCAGCGAACAGGCGGGCGCGCTCTTTGGGTGAGCTTTGTGCTTCCGCTTTCGCAACGAGCGTGTCGAATGCGGGGCTCTTGTAGCCCGTCAGGTTGTTGTAGGTATTTTGCGATGTGAACTTGTCGAGGAAGCTTTTGGCGTCCAAGAACTTGGCCGTGTAGCTCGAACGGGCAATGTCGTAGTTCAACGCATCAAGGGCGTCGTAGTACACACCGCGCTCGAGGTTGCGTGGAGAAATGGTAATGCCCAGATTCTTTTTGAGCATGGCGGACACGGCTGTCACGACGTTTTTGCTCTGCTCGTCGGAAATAAAGAGGGCCGTTGTGGCGGGAAACCCTTTGCCACCCGGGAATCCAGCCTCTGCAAGAAGAGCCTTTGCCTTCTCCACATTTTCTTCAATGGCGAACGTTGACGTGTACCCCGCGAGCCCCGGCGTAACGAACGTGCGCGCGGGTTCCTGGCCTTCGCGTGCCACCTTGTCGGCAATGATTTTGCGATCGATGGCCATGGAAAGTGCTCGCCTGACGCGTGCGTCCTTCAGAGGACCTCGGGTCGTATTGAACCGCAGGTAGACTGTGTTGAGCATCCGCTCCAAATGGAAGTCGTCACGGGTGCGCAAAGAAGCAAGAGTCGCCAAAGGAACACGTCGGGTCCAGTGGACCTGACCTGTTTCGTAGAGGTTATAAGCCGTTTTCGCGTCGTCGACCGGAAACACCGTGACGCCAGCGAGTTTCACGTTGCGCACGTCGTGATAAGTTTCGTTGCGCACGAGCTCGAGTTTGTCTTTGAGTTTCCACGCGGCAAGACGGAAGGGGCCTGTGACCACGAGGTTCTCGGGCTTCACAAAGGCCTTGCCGTGCTTTGCGAAACTGGCTTCGTGCAGGGGCGCAAAAATAGGCTGGGTCATGAGGTCGAGGAGATACGGTGCGGGTTGAACAAGCGAGAGCACCAACTCGCTCTCGGACGGGGCTTTGATGCCGACTTTCGTGAAGTCGCGTTCGGCCGCTGTTTTTGCCTTTCGGTAGTTTTCGGCGCCCTGAATGACGTCGAAGTAGGAAGCATAATAGGCGCCGTTTTCAGCCGCCAACGCCCGCTTCCAACCCGCTAGGAACGCTTTTGTTGTGACAGGACTGCCGTCGCTCCATTTCGCACCTGAGCGGAGCTTGAAAGTGAGCGTGAGGCCATCTGCAGACACCTTCCAGCTTTCTGCGAGTCCCGGTTTCGGCTCCAGGGTCTTGGGGTCGGAAACAACGAGGCCCTCATACAGACCTCGAGCCACGAGCGCGGCGTCGGCACCGTCCACAAGAATGGGGTCGAGCGATTCGATTTCCTTGCCACCGGCAATCTTCAGAACAGTTCCTTTGGGAGCCGCCCATGCCGCTGACGACACACCACCAGACACCACGGACAACGAAGGCGCCGCAGCCGCCCCCAGGAGCGTCACTAAAAAAACGTGAAAAGCGTTCTTGCGATGGGCCATGGCGAAGACTCCTTGGACTCGTGCACAGAAAAGACGACAGGACGCAGGCTTACGAAGGGAGAGACAGCTCGAAGGGAAGACGCGCGCCTTCCCATGCGAACCCACAGGAAAGGTCACTGACCCGATCACCCGTGCGTTCAGGCAAGGCGGCCGAACTTTCGAGCTTCGCCCCGCGTGTGTCAACGTAGAAAACGCAGGAGTTTCCCACGACGTGGGCAACCCCCCGCGAGGGCTGTTCGGGGTCGCGCGTCACCACCAAGGCCGTCCCCTCGTCCACTCCGATGCCCACGCTGCCAGGGTGGTCGAGACACGCTGAAAACAGGCGGTTGTGACGTTGGCGTCGAATAAAGTGTTGGTCGAGAACGACACCTTCTAGAAAAGCGAAGCCTCGGGTTGTGACAACGAGCCCTCGGCCTGGGGCTGTGAGGCTGGGGCTGGAGGGCGTGCCTGTGGCCACGGGCCCCAGGGTGCGCAAGGGCGTGTCGTCGGCTTCTCCGGGGGAGTCTCCCAGGCCAGGCTGCGTGGGAGCAACGTGGAAATCGCCCGTGAGGGCAATGGAGGAACAGACCTGCAGACCTGCGCTTGTGCCTGCGACCAACAGCGTGCCGGCACGCCACCGGGCCATCATCTCCGATTCAAAAGGAGTGTCTCGGAGGGTTTCTAGAATGAGCCGCTGATCGCCCCCGGTGAACCACAAGACTTCGGCACGGGCAAGTTCGGTGAGCCCATGGCCGGCAAGCGCAAGCCTGTGCATGTGAGCCAGGAGGCTCGTCTTGGTGGCGAAAAGGGTTTCACGCTCCGATTCCGCCACACGCCCCGCGTTGAGGGGCAGGAAATCGAGCGATTCAAAGGCGACATTTCCAGGTTTTTTTGCGGTTGGAGCCGTTTCAAACGCTGCAAGGGCTCTGGCTGCGGCATCGGAACACTGGCTTGCCAGGGTGCACAGGAGGACACGAACGGGGTCTCGAGGCCCTGCGGACTCGGCACGCGGCGCCGAGACCAGAATTTCTTCAAACACACGTGGCGGCAGGGGGCCGCCGCCGGCCAGGACGAGTGCAGGGGCGCGACATCGCGTCATCGTACAACCTCGGTGAGAGGACAACAGGGGGAGCGACTCGCGCAGACACTGTGGAAACTGAGGTTCCCCATAGTGAAAAAAAAGAAACGGGTCAATGAACATTGAAACTAATGTTTCAAAGACCCCTGGCATCATGGGTGTTTTTGTGGTTCTCATGCGCCAGAAAAGATGGTTTCCATTTTCTTGTCTTCAAGGGAGTTCCAACCGTGTCTCTACCTCCCCCCTCCGCTCCCCTTTCCAACGTGTTGCGCGCGGTGTCAGACGTGGAAGAGAAAGCGCGCGTGCATTGGACTCCCGAACGGCTGGGGAAGCTGACGGCGGGCAAGAAGCTCCCCTTGGTGCCCAGTGTTCACGCTGCTTTTTTGCACGCCGTTGGTCTCTTGAACAAAGACGCATCCCTCTCGCAAGACAGCGTGAAGAAGTATCTGCAAATAAACCACATGGTCACGTCGCTCTGGCCATCCCTGGCGAAACTCGCCAAAGCCATGCCCGGCAAAGACCTTGTGCTTGTGGACGCGGGTTGCGGCAACTCTTACCTTTCCTTGGCTCTGGCCTTTCTTTCCGAGCGCGAGGGCTTGCCCCTTCGGGTCCTGGGCATCGACGTGAATCCGAAGGTTGTGGCCCAGTCGAGTGCCAGAGCCCAAGTGCTCGGGCTTTCGTCGCGCATGGCGTTCCAATGCGCTTCCCTGCGTGATGCGATTTACCCAGAACGCCTTCACGTGGTTTTGGGACTTCATGCCTGCGACACCGCAACCGACGACGCCCTCGCGCTTGGAATCGAGAAAAAGGCGGACCTTTTGGCAGTTGCACCTTGCTGCCAAGCAGAACTTGCCAATGTGTTTCGTTCCCTTTCTGCAGCGCCGAAAGACGAGCGCACACGCGCACTGGCGGTTCTCATCCATTCGCCGAACCTTCGAAGAGACGCCGCGGCCACCTTCACCGATGCGCTGCGTGTCGCGCTGGTGCGTTCTCGAGGGTATGAAGTCACCGCAACGGAGTTCGTTCCTTCTGCTCACACGCCGAAAAACCGCCTGTTACTTTGCACCAGGCGTGGCAATTTCGACAGCAGTGCGAAACAGGAGTTTGAAGACTTGCGCGCGTTGGTGGGTGGAATGCCGCTCGCACTCGAACGCGCCTTGTCCGGAGCCACGGAGCAACCTTCGGAAAAGAAGGCGCCGGAACGATCCCCTGAACACAGCATGGAAGAGACGGACGAAACCCCGTCGGGTTCAGACCCCGCGGGGCGCCTCGGGCATTGAGATGTCGTGCACGGCCTGCCCAACCATTCTGGGGTCGGTCATGCGCCCGAGGTCGGCGAGAGAGAGGATTCCAAGCACATGATACGCGTCGTCGACCACCGGCACGCGGCGGATTTGATTCTCACTCATGAGCCGGGCGCCTTCTTCGATGTCGGCATCGGCACGCACGCACACGACGTTGCGTGTCATGGCCCGTTCTGCTGTGCATGCGCCGACGTCGACGCCTTGCGCCACCGCGCGCGTCACGATGTCGCGGTCGGTGATGACGCCCACAAGCGTGGGCGTCTCGCTCGACTCAAGAACGGGAATCTCACCGCAATCGGCCTGCACCATGAGCCGTGCGACTTCGCGCAAGGGCGTTTCTCGGAGCGCGCAGTGAACGTCTCGCGTCATGACATCTTTAACGAGCATGTGAAAACTCCTCCTTTTGGTTTTGGCCGTCTTGAAACTCTTGGAGCTGACGCTGCGCCAGAACGAGAAGGGAGGCAACGGATTCTTGGCGGAATGCCCAGAACACCCTGAACCTTGCAACCAGGAGCCGACCCGACTCAACCAAACTGACCCGAAACGTAGTCGGCTGTGAGCTTATTCTGCGGCCGGTGGAAGAGATCTTCGGTGCGGGCGAATTCGATCAGATTGCCCAAGTACATGAACGCGGTGGAGTCGGAGATGCGCTGAGCCTGCTGCATATTGTGCGTTACAATGAGGATGGTGACGCGTTGTTTGATTTCTGCGACGAGTTCTTCAATGGCGCGGGTCGCAATGGGGTCGAGTGCTGAGGTTGGTTCGTCGAACAAAAGGATTTCCGGTTCCACCGCCAATGCGCGGGCAATACAGAGCCGTTGTTGCTGACCACCTGAAAGATCGTAGGCCGGCTTGCCCAAGCGGTCTTTCACTTCATTCCAAAGAGCGGAGCCGCGCAGCGCTTTTTCCGCCTGTTCTTCCAGTAGCGCGCGGTTTTTTTCGCCGCGCACACGAAGCCCATAGACCACGTTTTCAAAAATAGATTTCGGAAACGGGTTGGGTTTTTGGAACACCATGCCAACGCGCATCCGAATTTCGATGGGGTCGACGCTTGTGCCAATGAGGTTCGTGTTGTCGGGATACAGCGTGATGGCGCCTTCGTACCGCGTGGCCGGGGTGAGGTCGTGCATGCGGTTAAAGCACCGGAGTAGGGTGGTTTTTCCGCAGCCCGAAGGACCAATGAGGGCAGTGATTTTATTTTGCTCGATGTCCATGCTGACGTTCTTTACGACGTGGTTGGTGCCGTAAAAGAAATTGACGTTCTGGACGCGTGCCTTGAGCGGGTTCGTAGAGGGGTGCATGGGAGCCCGTTCGCTTAAAGTTGAACAAACACTTGGAGGGGGAACGCCGTGAGCGCACTCAAGGAAGCTTGAGACGCACTCGCGTTCTTGCGAGTTACCATTTCACGCGGCTTCTATAGCGCGCGCGCAGCCAAATGGCGACGCCGTTCATGGCGAGAGTCATGAACATCAAGATGACCCCTGCGGCTGCAGCATTTTTCTGGAACTCTTCTTGGGGCCGAGACACCCAATTGAACATTTGGATAGGAAGAACCGTGAAGGCGTCCCAAATCCACTGGAACGAAAGATAAGGAGCTTCCGTGCTGACAGGTGGAGTGGGCAGGAAAGCGATGAACGTGAGTGCGCCAATGGTGATGAGCGGAGCGGTTTCGCCAATGGCGCGCGAAAGTGCGATGACCGTGCCCGTAAGAATGCCGCCCATGGAGTAAGGAAGCACATGGTGGCTGGTGACTTCCCAGCGGGTCGCCCCCAGCGCGTAGGCGGCCTCACGCATGGCATTGGGAATGGTGCGGATGGCTTCGCGCGTGGCGGTGATGACAATGGGAAGCGTGAGAAGGGCGAGGGTGAGTCCTGCGGACAAGACGCTCTGGCCGAATTGGAACTTGTAAACGAACAAGCCCAGTGCCATGAGCCCGTACACGATGGAGGGCACACCGGCGAGGTTCATGATGTTGATTTCGATGAAGTTGGTCACCGTGTTTTTGGGTGCGTACTCTTCCAGGTAAAGCCCCGCCGCGATGCCCAGGGGAATGCCCACAAGCGCGGTGACGAACATGACAACGAGTGAGCCCACCCAGGCCGAAAGGATGCCCGCCTCGAAGGGATTGCGTGAGGGGAACGAGAGAAAGAACTCGGGACGGATGCGCTCTGAGCCTTGAAGGGCGAGGTTCACAAACAAACCGACGAGTGCAAGAATCGAAACCAACAGCGCAAGAATCGCCACAACACCGAACAGTCCGTCGAACACTTTTCGAGAGCGGATGTTCGCTCGCATGCCGCTGAGCATGCCCTCAGGCGTGAGCGCGCTGGCGTTCAAAGGAGCGGGCGAAGGAACATTCGACATGGGACGTCAGGCCTCCGGAAGCGAAAACAGACCTCAATACGCCTGGCGGTAGCGCCGGCGAAGCCAGAAAGAAACAAGGTTGAAGCTAAACGTCATCACAAACAGGGTGAGCCCCGCTGCAAAAATGGTTTGATAGCCGATGGAACCATGCGGAACATCACCGAGGCTCACCTGCACAATGTAGGCCGTGAGGGTCGATGCGGGTTCTGTTGGGTTCCAGGTGAGGTTCGGCTGCATGCCTGCAGCCACTGCGACGATCATGGTTTCGCCTACGGCACGCGACAGGGCCAGAACGTACGCGGCGGAAATACCTGAAAGAGCGGAAGGGAACACGACCCGCAAAGCGGTTTGGAGCCTGGTCGACCCCATGGCATAGGAGCCTTCGCGCAGCGAGATGGGTACGGCGCGCATGGCGTCTTCAGAAAGCGAACCCACGTAGGGAACGATCATGATGCCCATGACGATGCCGGCGGAAAGCATATTGAACATGCCCATTTCCGGGAATATTTTTTGCATGAGCGGCGACACGAACAGAAGCGCGAAGTAACCGTAAACAACCGTGGGCACGGCCGACAGCAGCTCGAGAATGGGCTTGAGCGTTTCACGCCATTTCTTGCTCGCGTACTCCGACAGGAAAATGGCGATGGCAGTGCCCATGGGGATGGAAACGGCCAGTGCGACGCACGTGGTGACAAGTGTGCCGCTCACCAAGGGAAGGATGCCGTAGTGGGGATCGGAGAAAAGCGGCGTCCACTGGGTGTCGGTGAAAAAGTCGACAAGACGGATGTGCTGAAAGAACGTGAGGCTCTCGACCAGCAACGTTCCCACGATTCCTGCGGTGACAAGGACAGACGAAAAGGCAGCGAGAAAAAGCACCATTGTGATGATGCTTTCTTTTGTCCTTTTTCGCCGCAGGAGAGGAGCTGCATGCAAAGGCGTTACCATAGGCTCTGCGGTCTCCAATGTGGTCGTGCTTTCGAACTGCATGGTGCCACCTTTTTCGAAGAGAGCAAGAGAGCCCGGGTTCTTCACTTCTTTTCAGCGTACTTCAAACTGAGCGTGCGCTTCATCAGTTGGTCAGCATTCAAGCCCACCTCGTTGTGTCCGCCAAAAGCCGTGCCCACTTGTTTTTTGGCCACGCGGTCGAGGCCAGCCGAGTAGGCAGAGGCAGGCAGGGCAACGTACTTCACGTCGGCAGCCAGGCGCCCAGCATTGTTGACGTAGAAGTCCGAAAATTCTTTGACTTCCGGCTTTTCGAGGGCTTTTTTGCTGATGTAAATGAAGATGGGCCGCGCGAGGGGGTAGTAGGTGCCGTCCATCACCGATTCTTTACTTGGTGCGATGGCAACGCCCTTCTTGGGTGCCTTCTCGCCGCCGTCAATGGGGAGTGCACGCAGTTTCGAGCGGTTCGGATCGTAGTACGCAAATCCGAAATAACCTAAGGCATTTTTATCGTTGGACACGCCTTGCACCAAGACGTTGTCGTCTTCACTTGCCGTAAAGTCACCACGGCTGGCCTTCGACTTTCCTGTGATGGCCTCGGTGAAGTAGTCGAACGTGCCGGAGTCGGAGCCTGGGCCATAGAGCTTCAGAGGCTCATCGGGCCAAGCGGGGTTCACGTCTTTCCACTTCATGACTTTGCCTTGGGCTGCGGGCTCCCAGATTTTCTTGAGTTCAGCGACGGTGATGCTTTTGAGCCATGTGTTTTTCGGCGACACGATGACCGTCAGAGCGTCAAAGGCCACGGGAAGTTCCACGTACTCGACGCCCGCTTTGGCGCAGGTGTCCATTTCTTCTGCGAGAATGGGGCGTGACGCATTCTGAACGTCGGTTTCGCCACGGCAGAACTTCTTGAAACCGCCGCCCGTGCCGGAGATTCCCACGGTGACTTTGATGGCACCCTTTTTGGCCTTCTGAAATTCTTCTGCCACGGCTTCAGTGACAGGAAAGACGGTGGAAGAGCCGTCAACCTTCACGAGGTTGTTCGCGCTGGCCTGGAGGCTGAAGCCCAGGGAAGCAAACAGGGTGGCGGCAGGAACGAGGGCGAGCAAGGCGCCAGAAGTGAATCGCGTGGTCATGCAGTCCTCCAGGGAAAATTCTGAGAAAAGAACTCGGGCAAGCGACCGTCTAACATTGGTGGAAATTCCCCACCAATGCTGGGTGTTGCGAATTTGTGACAAATCACTCGTCACCGCTGTTTTCCCTTTTTCCCTCCGATTTGTTGAAACCTTACAAAATGAAGCTAAACTTGCGAGGCCATTTAGAGTCAGGAGAGCACCCATGCACATCATCTGGAAACGACCCGACGGGTTTCAAAATGCCCACCCCGAGGATTTCCGCCGCGTGCCTCTCTCAAATGGGGCGCAGCTTTGGCTGCATCGTCACGAACTCGACTGGTATCCGTTTCAAGTCAGCGGTGACTGGGCCGGACAGGAGCAAACAGTGCGACTGAACCGCTTGGTGAATCTTGTCGATGCCACCGACGCCGCCTGGCGTAATTTTCTAGAGCACTACAATGACGACGAGCTTGCACCCGAAAACGTCACACCTGCGGCGGCGTGTGATGCCTTGTCTCGGTGGCTCGAGGAACTCAAGGAGGTTGTCAAGGGCAACACGTGGGAAGCGGAAATCATGTGTTGCGCTCTGGGCGACGTGCAAACGCGCCTGGCGCGGATGAAGGCGATTGCTTCGCATTGAACGCCTGCGACTCCGTTTTCAGAGGGTGAAGGGCGAGCGAGTGTGCGCGAAAAAACACGAAAACGGCTGCGGCTCTCGAAAGAGCGGCAGCCCGTTGGTCCTCTGGAACGCGACTTTGGCCTTTATCGCGCCTGAACAGCGCCAAGAGAGGCCGAGTTCGAAGCGAGGAGTTTACGAGAGCTTCAAGCCCACCTTGGCGGCATAGGCTTCAAGACCAATGCGGTTTACAGTGCGAAGCGCGCTCGTGGACAGGCGGACACGGATGAACTTGCCAAGGGAAGGAGCGTAGATGCGCTTCTCTTGAAGGTTCGCAAGAAGACGGACTTTGGTTTTATTGTTGGCATGGGAGACACGGTTGCCAACCATGCTGCCTTTGCCGGAAAGCGTGCAGATGCGGGACATGGGAAACCTCCAGAGGATGCTCGAAACGTAACGCATGCCACTAACAGAACGGAACCCGAGGTGCAAGTCTCAAGGTGGAACGCGAGGCGCAAGTCTCAAGGGGAGGGGCTTGGCTTGGGCTGTTGGTTGACAGGCCGCATTCGGTGTCCATATTCCGCCTGAACCCTTTCACAGGCCACCGATGTCGCGTGAACCTCCTGAAAATGAAGAGGAACGAAGAGGATGCCCATGGACGAGAAGAAGCCAAACGGTTCGGGCGAGACGAGTCTCGAACCTTTGGAGGCGAGGCTCCTGCGGATATTGCCGGTGCGCGCAACGGTCGTTTTTCCGCACAATGTGATTCCTCTCATGGCGGGGAAGGAATGGTCGACAGATTCCATTGACAGGGCCATTCGCATTGGAGGCACTCTGGGCGTGTTGGCCCAAAAAGAGACCGCAGGCAGCGGGGCAGGGAGTGAGCTTGTCGATTCACCCTCCGTGGAACAGCTTCACGCCGTAGGCACGGAGGTGCGGGTGGTGAAGGTCATCCGCTTTCCCGACGGCACCTATGGAGCCGTAGTGCAGGGCGTGCGACGTTTCCGCGTGCTCGATTTTGTGGAGTCAAAGGCGCCCAATTACGTGGCCCGCGTC
>JADCJN010000267.1 GCA_020247005.1 Silvanigrellales bacterium | reverse complement strand
GGAGCCTGCCAGGCGACGTTGTGTTCGTGAACACCGTCACCGATGCCATGAAGAACAAACTCGAATTCCAGCAGGCCGGTGAGAAAGACTTCGCCTATATTTATTTCTTCCCCAGTGGCGAAGTGCAGCAGGCAGCCGTGCAGCTCGGGCTGAGAACCGGTGAAAAGGAAGTCAACATGGAAGGGCCGAAGTTCACCCTCTTCCTCGACCCGCTTTCGGGGCACTCGGAACTCGTGGAAGGGTTTCAAGAGCCGGAGTTCCTCAAAGATGCGAAATGAAAGTGGCTTCACGCTCATAGAGTCTCTGCTCGCCATCAGCATTCTTTCCATCGTGGCCGTGCAAATTCTCAATGTGCAGAGCTCCAGTATTTCCGTAACGCAAAACTCACGCGACAACATGCGCGCCACCTGGGCGTTGCGGTCTGCCATCTCGCAGATCGAATATGCACTCGATGCGCTGGGCCCCAAGGGTCTTGTGCGCGAGGCTTCGTTCCCTTGGTCGCTTGATCCTGCATTCACGACGATCGTGAAAGTGGAAGACACCCCTTTGGAAGCGTCTCGCCTCCTGATGACAGCCATGAAGCTGGGGGGTGCCGCGTCTGCAGGTCCAGAGGGCGAAGACGAGGGTGACGGCAAAGATGCCGCAGGTGGCTTCAAAGAAATAGGGCAGATGCTCGACTCTCAAGTTCCCAAGGACATGTACCGCACTGCAAATGTTGTGGTGAGCTGGAAAGAAGGCGATTCGACCCGATCCATAGAAGGCGGCATGCTGGTTATTGATGCCGAGCAGCTCAACATCATGAAAAAAATGGGTGAGAGCATGGGTGCGCTGCAGGGACTCATGGGCGGCGGCGGAGCGGGAGAAGGAAACGAAGGCGGTGGACCTAACGGCCAAGAAGGCGGTGGACCTAACGGCCAAGGAGGCGGTGGCCCGGGCGGCCAAGGAGGCGGTGGCCCGGGCGGCCAAGGAGGCGGCGATGGAAACTGAGTGTGTGCCACTGCCTTCGCGGTCGGCTTCCGCGGGGTTTTCGCTTCTCGAAGTCCTCCTCGCCGTCGGTATTCTTTCGTCTATCAGTGTTTTTGCCATCACCGCGTTGTCGAATCAGCTTGAAATCAGAAACACGCTTTCGCGTGTGAACGAACAGCAACACGCCATTCATTCCGCAATGAGCCGCGTGTTCGACGACGTGCGCCACGCGTACGTCCTCAGCAAGCAAGACCTCATTCTTTCGGGCCTCCAAGGCAAGCCCGTGCACCCAAGGCTCTTTGGCAAAGGAGAAACGTTCTGGTTTTCCACGCATGCCTTGCGCTCCATGATAGCCAACACTCCTGAAAGTAACATTGGTTACGTGCGTTACTCGCTGCGTGACGACCCAAAGGAATCGGGCAAGAAGCAACTCATGCGCGCCGTCGATCAAACGTTTAAGGAAAGCATCGAGCGGAACGGAGTGGGGGTTGACCAGGTTCTTATCGGAGACGTGCGTGAGTTCAAGCTCGGTTTTTGGAACGGTCAAGACTTCACTCCGGAATGGGACACCAATTCGTCGGAGACAGGCGGCAAGCTTCCAAAGATGGTGAAGGTAAAAATAGCGGCGGCCATGCCGTTTTCCGATGAAGAAAAGCAAAAACAAGAAGTCGATCCGAACCGGAGCAAGGAGCCTCAAATCCTTACGCTCGAAACCATCGTCTACCTCCTCTATTCCAGTGGGCAGGCAGACGTGAAGGACCCGGCGAAGGAGTACAGGTGGCAGTGAAATCAAAGAATGAAAGCGGCCTTGCCCTGATATTCGTTCTTTCTCTGGTGGGTGTCATTTTGGCCGTTCTGGGTGAAATTCTGTTTCAGTCGCAGATCACCGTACGGACGTCGGTGGGTGAGCGTGACCGCTTGAAAGCGGAGATGTCGGCGCTCACCGGAGCTCAGTTTGCAAAGATGCTCATTAGCCTTGAATCGCAAATCAACAGCCTGGGCGGAGAAGACAGCGGTTTGCCAAAGGAAGTGCAGGCAGCTGCTTCGGGCGCTTCTGAAATGATCAAAAGCCAGCTTGGAGGGAAGCAACTCTCGCAAATTCTAGATGGCTTTCCTATTGGTGCTCAGGGGTTTGACGAAATTCAGGACCTAGCTAAACTCAACATCAATGCGATGCTCGATGACAAACTCCTTGCCGCGCTGAAAGCGGTGCCTGGCTACTTTGTTTTGAAAACGACCAACGAGAGCGCGAAGTTTAATCTCAATCTTCTGGAGGGTGCTGAGAAAAAGATGTCCTTTCTGGCTCTCAAGCGCATTTTTTCGCAGGAGCGGGAAGCGAAATTCCTGGAAGAAAAAGGGTACTCGCCCGAACGTCTCGCTTCTAATGTGCTCGACTACGTTGATCGTGACAATACTGATGAAATTGATCGTGGCGACGAAGAAACTCAGTATTCGCAAGCGAAGTTCGACCATAAAGCGAAAAATGGAAAGCTTGAAAGCCTTGAAGAGCTTCGCCGCGTTCCTGGCTTTCATGACGACGAGATTTTCGCCATTTTTTCGCCCTACTTCACCGTTTGGCCCATGGATGCGAAAGAGAAGTCTCTCGACATCAATGCAGCGCCTGTCGAGCTGTTGGCTGCCCTTGTGACACCGCCCAACCAGGAGGCCAACCAAGCCGCCTTCGACAAAATTGAAGACGACAGGGCCGAGAACACGTTCGTGAAAGACGCACGAAATATCAACGACGCCTTTCCAGGCATCGACGAAGAAACAAAGAACATGATATCGCGCATTGGCGGAATCAAGTCGAGCGTGTACCGAGTTGAGGTGCGTGGCGTGAGCAACGGCATCGAGCGCGTTTACACGATGGTCATTGAAACCGCGAAACCAAAGAAGGGAGCAGCCACCTCGGGCGCGCCCGCTTCTCCGATTCCGAACCCCGCCGCGGGAACTCCTCCCGTTGCAGTTCCGCCCGGCTCCTCTGCCAGTAGCGGGGGTGCTGCGGGTGGCCCCTCGGACTCCCCCATCCGAATTGTCTATCAACGCTTCCAATAAGGCGCGCACGGCCATGATCGTTCGATTCCTCGCCGCCGCTGCCGTGAGCTTCCTGCTCTCGGCGCTTGGTCACTACTACCTTTATGTCAGGCTCATTGAACCACTCACGGCAACAGATGATCACATCTGGCCCTCCGTTTTCCTCGGACTTTGGGCTCTCACGTTTTTTGGATTCGCCATCGCGCGCGCGGTGCCTGTGCTGGTGCGGCGGGTTGTAGAACTTGCCATGTTTACTTGGATGGGAACGGCGTATCTCTTCCTTCTTTTGTGTGTTCTGACTTCGCCGCTTTCCCTCGTTTTTCATTTTCTAGGCCGAGAGGAGGCCTGGCTTTCCATCGGTATCTTGGGCGTTGGGGGGCTGCTGACCGTCTACTCGCTTTGGCGTGCTCTGTCTTCCGAAACCGTAGTTCCCTGCGTTATTCCGGTTCGAAGTGACCTTCCTGCTGACATCGAGACCATGCGCGTGGTGGTGCTCAGCGACATCCATGTGGCGGGGCTTGTGGGCAGGAGGCGTATGCGCCGCTTGGTGAAGCGCGTGAACGCGCTCACTCCCGATGTTATTTTCGTTACTGGCGACCTGGTGGACGGGAGCGTGAGGCAATTGCGCCATGACGTTCTTCCCCTTCGAGGACTTCTTGCACCCCATGGTGTTCACTACGTTACGGGCAACCACGAATACTACTGCAATGCAGCAAGGTGGCGCGCGTTTTGCGCCGATGAGCTTGGGTGGACCGTGCTTTCGAACTCGAGTGCTTCGTTCCGTTTCGGACAGACGCCCGTGAACGTCTTCGGCATTGAAGACCGTTCTTCCCTGCATGCGCGCCATGGCGTGCGTCGGCAAGACCCCAGGCTGAAGGAAGCCGCCGCGACGAAAACGGAGCAGGAACGCATGGGCGCCTTGAACATCCTTCTTGCCCATCAACCCAAGGACGCGCGCCTGGTCCGTTCTTTTCCCTGGCTCGATTTGCAGATCTCGGGGCACACCCATGGAGGTCAACTTTGGCCTTTAAAGATTTTCGTGGTGAGCGATCAACGTTACAACACGGGTCTGTATGCCCTTGAAACCGGAACGCAGCTCTATGTGAACCAAGGCACCGGTTTTTGGGGTCCGCCCATGCGGCTGGGAACGCGCTGCGAGATTTCGCTCCTGACGTTTCAGCGTGCGTCAGAGCCGTCCGCAGTTTAGCGGTGCGGGAACCCCAGCCACGTGAACAACCCGGTGGTCCACACGAGCGCGAGGATGCTCGAGAAGATGATGACGAAGCTAAAAATGTTCGCGTAAAAGCGGACTGTCATGGTTGTTTCCTCCCGGACAGCGGACCGCGCTCTGGCGAAGGCGCGGGAGAACCGAGTGGGGCTCGATAGAAATGAGGGACGTTGGCTTCGACGTTCGAGGGCTTTGTTGATCGAGGAGTAAACTCGCCCGCCAGCAAAGTCAAGACTGAAGAACATCGTGCGAAAGCTGTCACGACGGCGGGAACGGAGCTTTTTTGCAAAGTGCAGGGCGTGTTGTGCCAGGGTCAGCTCTGTGAGGGCTTTTGCGCTGTGTACAGGTAAACAATACTTCCGCCCAGGGTTCGATACGACGGTTTTGTAAAACCACACTCATGGAGTTCCGCGACGAAGGCCTTGCCTGTGGGGAACTCGTCGACCGTGTGGGTGTAGTATTTGTAGGCGGGCAGATAACCTGCGATGCGTCCTCCGATGTGCGGCAAGAGACGCGCGTAATAACGATACGCCAATTCAACTGCCTTCAACTCGGGGCGCCCCGATTCCAAGACAACGAGACTCCCGCCTGGCTTCAAGACACGGAGCATTTCGCGGAGTCCCTCGGCGTGAGGCCGGACGTTGCGAATTCCCCAACTGATGGTCACAGAGTCGAAAGTGTCGTTTGGGAAAGGAAGTTGGCGAGCGTCTCCCGTCACCAGGTCCACGGCATGGGTGGGCACGAGGGGCGTTTTCGCGAATTTTTCGCGCGCAACCTTCAGCATGCCTTCGCTTGGGTCGAGGCCCACAACCCGGATATCTGTTCGTTCCTTTAACAGTCCCAAAATGACGTCACCTGTGCCTGTGGCAACATCGAGGACCTTGCCCCCCTTAGGCACCCGGGCGAGGGCTTCGCGCACAAGCACGCGGCGCCAGAGGCGATGGAGTCCAAAAGTCATGGCATCGTTCGCGAGGTCGTAGGCGGGAGCGATGATGTTGAAGCCGTCAACGATGTTGTAGTTCTTAAAGTTCATGGTGAGGCCCTCCTGCCCCGGCATCTTACCGAAAGGGCCAGCGAGAGCGAGCCCGCGCGGGTCCTCTCATTTCTTTTCGGCCCTTGACAACCTGCCAAAGCCTAAGTTAACCGTTCGGACCTCAGTGCAGTCGTAGCTCAGTTGGTTAGAGCGCCACCTTGACACGGTGGAGGTCCTGAGTTCGAGTCTCAGCGATTGCACCATGTTTCCTCTCGATTTCGAGGTTGGATTCTTTGAAGTCCGCCCCGGCATTGGCTCTCGAAAACGTCCTGGTACGCTTCCATTGCCAAGCCTGAATCCCCAGCGAATGTGGTGACCGCTTCGCGCAAACGGCAGACGATGCCCTCGAGACTGCTTCGGTTGTCGAATTGCGCAGCCTGAAGAGCACGAGACTCCCTTTCCCAGTCGAGGAGTTCTGCCAGATAGGCTTGCTGCGCATCGCGAATACGAGTGCCAAGGTGAGGAAAACTGTCTTCGAACGAACGAAGCGGGAAGAGGAAAGCGCAACGTGGGTTCGCTTTCTGGGAAAGAGCGTTCCGACGCAAAAGGACGTGTTCGATCGTGTCGAGCATTTGGTTCCAGCAAGAGATGGAAAGTGAAGGTTGTAGTCGCCGGGCTCGGTGCCAGGCGTCAATTTCATTCGTCGTGGGCGTGGCTGCCCAGGAGGAAAGGGGCGCGGGGACAACGCCTGTGCTTAACCATTCAGACAGTTCGAGAACGTCGTCGAGAAGGGCGGTGAGAAACTCTGGCTGAGGGCATTCAGGGCCCGTGGGAACGTCCCATTGTCGCACTTCAATGCCAACTGAGCCACGCAAACCATAGAGCGAGCCTGGCCTCATGACTGGCGCACAGAGGAACTTCAGCGCATCCTCGAGTTCTTCACCCGCACCGAGCCACTGAACCTGCCGCGCGAGGCGGAGACGAGAGGCCGAGTCAAGAGGGGGCAAGAAACCCGAAGCGAACGAGGCAGCAGGGGTGGCGCCTTGAATCCTGTCGATCCAGAGCTTTGCGAATTGGGCTCTGTCGGACTGAGCCGATGAAATATTCGGAAAATCCGAGAGTCCTTTGACATTCGCGAAAGGAAACACGAGGTGCACCTGTGCCTGAGGGACTCCGATGGTTTCCAAAGAATCGGCCAGAAAAAGTGCTAATTGGGCAAGGCTGGTAAAGGGATGCTTGCGCATCTCAAAGACGCCGTTCGGCTCAAGGGTCATTTCGGATGGCAGGTCTTCAGTTCCACGCGTGCCTTGGGAAACGTTCCGAAAGAGTCGCGCGGCGACCCGGCGGCGACTTTTGATCGCGGCGTCTCGCCAGTCCATCATGTGTGCGACTTTGTCTCGCACTAAGAGCTCGCTCCAGGTTTGCTCCTCTTGGTCGTCAGGACGATAGTGCTTCACCAGGCCTGGCGCGCGCGAAGCGAGGAATTCCAGCTCAACCCCAAAAGAAACTGAACCCGGACACGGCGGGGGCGTTTCGCGAAAACGAGCGGCTTCCTGCCTGAGTGCGCGCGCGACGATGCTGACTTTGTCCTTGGTTTCAGTCTGGGGCTTGGGAGGCCGGGGAGTGGATCCCATACTTTCAGCTCCTGCCGCCAAATACTCGAGTGAGACACTCGCATTCTGCCGGATCATTCTCGTTCCGTTGTTCATTTGTGTTTCCTTTGATTTTTCGCAAGTGGGTGCCTCTCACTTTGGCGGGGTGTCATGACTCGGTCCCTACTGCTTGTTGTTTCCACGGCATGCTCGCTGTAACGTTATAGAGTTAAAATTCACGGAGTCCTATTTGCGTTCAAAATGATTTTCCGAGACGCCTGCTTCCAGAACGTTCAACTAAAGGAATGAGTACATGGTCACGTTGAAGCCAATGATGACAGTTGTTATTGCGGCCTTCTTGGCGACATCCACTGTGGGGTGCAAATCTCGACAATACAATAACTCTGCCGCGCGATCGGAAAGACCCCGGGAAGGCCAGTGCGGCACGCCCGGCGCGCCGGACAATCCGAACCCCGCTCATTGCGAAGGCGCTGTTTACCTCGATGGTGAGTACACATTCGTTGACGGTCTCGATTCGATGAGGAAAGATGGCGATCGCATTTACTGGGCTGGTTCGCATGGACTTCCGTTCGTTTCGAAACTTTTTGGAACGACGACCCTGTATTCGCCAGACCAAAAACCAATGCCAAGCGTTCGCACGGGCAAGCCCCACCTCATTCGCGATCTTCAGTACCTGGTCGGCCCGAACAAAGTGGGTCTCAGGCTCATTCCTGTGACCGTCGGCACTGAAGCCGAAGCAACGAACTTTTCTGATGGCTACGCGAAGCCCGTCAAGGGCTCCAACATCCTCGATGCGAAAATCCGTGAGCAACAAGGGCTCCCTGCGGGGGCTCCTATCTTCGCGGCTGCTGTTTATCTTTATCCAGGGTCGCAGTTCGTTGAGTTGAATGATCTTGCTTCGCAGAAGACTCAAGGATCCGTGGGCCACATGTCTGTTTACATTGGCGACGGCGTGTCGAAGCACTCTCCCAAAGGTCTTCACAAGGAACGATGGACGGTGGCGGGAGGCGGCGAACCTTCCACAATTGTCTCCTTGTCGTTGGAGGGCGCGGACCAAGCCGAACTCAACAAAAATTTCATTGCGTGGACGTGGATCCTCAATGCCATGAATGGTGGGCCTTCGTTTCCAGGAGACTATTCTTTCGACCCAGTTCGCGTGAGCAACCTGCAGGCCCATGCGGAGTTTGCCAGGAAGTGGATTGAAGGAGACCTTGCTGAACTCAAGAAAGATCAGTCCTGGGGAACGTATTGCGCTGAATCTTCGAACATGATTATCACCCTCGGAATGAATGTGCCGCTGACAGAAGAGTATTTTGTGAAGGTGTGGGCGCAAGGAAATTCCAAGCAAGCCGGAGGTTCGAGCAAGAAGGGCGAACAATACGCCAAAGACTTGTTCCTGAAGCTCAAAAAACGCTACTTGACCGAAATCGTAAACAGAACCACAGGAAAAATTCCCACGGCCGAAGAAATTGCGGCTTTCAAATTCATCGACAAGCCATTCAAGCCTTTGTGGGAACAACTCGGCGTGTCGCCACTGTCTTCTAAAACGAGCGAGGGATTCCCTTACGCGCTCGACACCACAACGGATTTGGCTGCCGCATTCGTCGAAAATTTCGCATCGTGGGCCGATGTTGGACCAGCCGTGAGCGCAATGGCAGTGGCGGGCTTTGCGGACACCTTTGAGAAGCGGATTGGCACAGACGCCAGCCAGTACATGTCGGCTGCCATGCCCATCATTGCGGCCGGATTTGTTGCACATGCCAGCACCATAGGGATTAAGAGCGACGCTCAGCTGACTGAATACCTGAACCTGCAATTCGCGACCCCTGGTTTCCCGAATGCATTGATTTCTCCTCTCAAAAATTTACTCATGCAGAATCCTGCTGCCATGAAACGCGATGTGGCGTTGAGTGTGGAGCAGGCGTGGTCGGAGTATCGGGCCGCGGTCCGACCCGTGCTTATGCAAAGCAGTGCGTGGGCTCCAAAACTCAGCATTAAGCAGCAGAAAGATCTGCGGAAGAAGAATGCGGAAGATCTTTTGCGCATGGCTGAAGTGGTGCTTGCGTCGGGAGACAGAGAGTTAGCGACTCAAATGCAGCGTCTGGCAGCAGAGAACAAGTCGCCTTCTCACTTTGTCCGCTTCAATTCGCCCCCATCGCTCCTTTTTCGCGTCGCCAATGGACTCAAGAAGCCGAGCGACAAAGTGAAAGTCTCGATCGTCGGGACGATCTTCGGCGCAGAAATGCTGAGGGAGAAGCGTCAAGGTGAGCAAGACCAATGGGAACTCGATGAACTGCGCCGACTGCTCCCAGAGAACCTAGGTAGCACTCAGCAGAAGAAATGGGACGTTGAGATGCTTCAGGGTGGCGCCGCCGGCTGAGAACTCAAGACGCGGGCTCCCGTTCGGAGAAAAGGCGCTCTTGACTCGCATTTTTAGGCGACTTCCCATCCATCGAAAAAATGCTACGATGCCGGTTTCTTCCTTAGGGCCGTCGTTCCCCGTGCAAGGCTGCCCTCCTTTGCCAACCGGAACCGGAGTCTTGCATTGAACGACTCAGACACCCCTGTGCCACCGCCGCAGCCGTGCCCTGCGGACGGTGGAGCTCCTTTGGGAGCCCATGAAGAGCTTGAAGAAGGCCATGCTCACCAAAACCTCACCCCGCGGAAGCTGGTTCTCTTGGCCGTCACGGCCATGGGCGTCGTCTTCGGAGACATCGGCACCTCTCCGCTGTACGCCCTGCGAGAGTGTTTCAACGGTGATCACGGTTATGCGCTCACTCGTGTGAACATTTTTGGCGTGCTTTCTCTTATTTTTTGGTCGCTCACCCTCATTATTTCCTTAAAGTACATCCTCTTTATTATGCGAGCCGACAACCGTGGTGAAGGTGGCATTCTTGCGCTCGAGGCCTTGGCTCGAAAGCAGACGGCAAAATTCAACTCGAAATGGTTTGCCGCAGGCGTCACCCTCCTCGGCCTTTTTGGTGCCACGCTCCTTTATGGTGACGGCATCATCACTCCTGCCATTTCCGTTCTTTCCGCCCTCGAAGGGCTTCGCGTCGCCACGCCTTTCTTCGAGCCTTACGTGGTGCCACTGACCGTGGGCGTGCTCATCGCCATTTTCGCCGTGCAACGCTACGGAACCGCGCGCATTGGTGCTGTTTTCGGTCCCATCACAGTGCTCTGGTTTTTGGTCTTGGGCGCATTGGGGATTTCTCACATTGTGCGCGCTCCTGAAATCCTCATGGCTCTGAGCCCCCGGTACGCCTTTGAATTTTTCGCAAACGAGGGCTGGCACGGCTATTTCATTCTCGGAACTGTGTTTCTTTGTGTCACCGGTGGCGAAGCGATGTATGCCGACATGGGTCACTTTGGGCGCAAGCCCATCAAGCTTGGTTGGTTCAGTCTCGTGATGCCGGCTCTGCTGCTGAATTATTTTGGCCAAGGCGCCCTTTTGCTCCACACACCGGAAGCGGTGGTTAACCCGTTCTATCGCATGGCACCTTCCTGGGCCCTGTATCCCCTCGTGGCGCTGGCAACCATGGCGACGGTCATTGCCTCGCAAGCGCTGATTTCGGGAGTGTTCTCACTCACACGTCAGGCCGTGCAGCTCGGATTTTCTCCGCGTATGGCAATCATTCACACGAGCCGGCAGGAAATTGGGCAAATTTACGTGCCCTCTGTGAACTACGCCATTCTGCTGGGCGCTATTCTTCTTGTGCTTGCGTTCCAGTCGTCGAGCAACATTGCCCATGCCTACGGCATCGCAGTGTCTCTCACCATGCTCATCACCACTCTCTTGGCTGTGGTGGTGGCTCGCTACGTGTGGAATTGGAGTTTGGCGGCTGTGGCGTTGGTGTGCGCCCCACTTGTGGTCGTGGATGCCGCCTTCTTTGGAGCAAACGTCGTAAAAATTGCGAACGGTGGGTACATTCCCCTCGTGCTCGCCTTTGTCATCATGTTTCTCATGACGACTTGGGTTCGGGGTCGACAGCTTTTGGCTGAAGGAATCCGTGAACGCACGGTGTCTTTGGGCGACTTCATGGAAGAGATAGAAGCCCATCCACCTCTGCGCGTTCCGGGTACTGCGGTGTTCATGACGGGCTCCAAAGACGGCGCCCCTCTGCCTTTGGTCAACAACCTGAAGCACAACAAGGTGCTGCACGAGCGCATTCTTTTCATCACTTTCACGACGCGCGAAATTCCGCATGTGCCGCTCGCAGAACGCATCGCCATTGAAGAAGTGAAACATGGCATCTGGCGTATTGTGGTGAAAATTGGGTTCATGGATGATGCCAATGTTCAGGCGATTCTTCGTCAATGCTGTGCGCAGGGTTTGTGGGTAAACCTTTCCGACACAACATTTTTTCTCGGACGTGAAATCGTGTTGGCGTCCAAAAAACGAGGCATGGCCATTTGGCGCGAGCGGATTTTTGCGTTCATGGGTCGAAATGCCCAGTCGCCCGCGGCCTTCTTCAATATTCCGCCTTCACAGGTCATTGAAGTCGGCATGCAAATAGAGATTTAGAAGACCCCAGAAGTCCTCCTTGCGAGCAACCTTTTGAGCCGTCTGTCTAGCGTCGAAACCCCGTAAAGAGTGTCTGTGAGCTCCACTGGCACTTTCCACTGGGATATGCCCGCGTTGCAAAACCTTCCAGGGGATTCTTCAGCATGGGGTTGCCCTCCTCCCGAGGAGTTCGAGCCGAATGTGGCGTAAAGGTCACGTTAGGCCCCATTTATAAATGTCTGTGAGCGGTTGGGCCGTTTTACGTTTTCTCAAGAGGCTGCCCTTCCCTGCAGATTGGCTGCGATG
>JADCJN010000266.1 GCA_020247005.1 Silvanigrellales bacterium | reverse complement strand
GTTCCGTGAGGATGCGATTCACAAGGGTCGTTTTTCCCGATCCGAGGAAGCCAGTGACAATGGTGACAGGAATTTCCCTGAGAGCCGGCTTCGAACTTTGTCCATGGGTTGCCATCGTTTCTTTAACTCCAAAGAGAGACACGACGAAGTGAGTCGCGTCGCACTCGTGAATATTCTATTGATACGATATTATCAATAACTGAGTGAGAAGAACATCGCGTTGGTGCGCGCGTGGCCGACATTGGCCTGGAGTCCGCATTCATTCTTCTGAGGGTTCCGCCCCCAGTATGCGGACGTCTTCAACTCGCCATCCGTCACGCACTTCGGAGGCGTCCGACATGAGTTGGAAGCGCAGCAGAATTTTACCTTCGCGTCCGCTTTGTTGAAGAAATGGCGTGACCCTGACGGAATGAACTTTCCACTCGAATTGCTCACCTGTGAACGAGACGACTTCGCGGTAGGTTTTTCCATCGTCTGTTGAGAGCTGCACCTCACCGAAGTCGTATCCGGACTCAAGATCGAATGTGTGCTTGAAAGCAAGGTACACCTCTTGACCGGCGACGTGGGTGAAAGTCAGGTTCATGGAACTCTCTGCATCATTTTGATAGAGGCCAGCAGGACTGTCTGAAAAGACGACCTTGCCTTGCGAAGACTCCAATTCAGTGCCCCAAGTTCCCTGAAACGTCACCCCTGTGGGATTGTCGGCATTGTAAGACGCGACAGTTTGCAATTTACGGGTTTCGACGTGCAGGCTTTTTGAGCGCTCGCCGACATTTCCGACGTTGTCCACCGCGCGGAAAGTGACGAATCCTGAAAAGCCAAGCGGAAGATTCTCAATTTTGGCTTTTAGGGTTTGGCCCTCGTTCCCTTTCAGAAGTCTCAACTCCACAGGTTTGGAGCGTCCCCATCCTTCCTCCGAGAGAACGGGGCGCGTGCTGAGACGTGCAAGGTACGTGGATGCAGATCCCACCGAGGCATCGTCGCCGCACCTGAAGAAGGAGACATCGACGTCTGTAAAGCCACGTCCGTCAAGATGAACTCCTTCCACTTGGGACGGCGCGACTTCGTCAACTTCAAATGCTCTTGCCACGTCCAGCATTCCACCACTTGCGCTCTTTCCCGCCAAAGATGCCAGCACTCGTGTATTCGATGTGAGGCGCGTGCGGAGTTGCGCGAGCAACAAACGTGGAAACGCCGCCTTCAGCAATGCTGCAGCTCCAGTCACGTGTGGCGCGGCCATACTGGTGCCATCCAGGGTGTCGTAGGTGTTTCCAGGAGTCGTACTGAAAATGCCCACACCGGGTGCAGAGAGGTGAACCGATTTCAGACCCCAATTCGAGAAGCCCGCAGCCCTGCCTTGCGCAGAGAGAGCGGCGACCGACAGGACATTCGATGACGTATAACTTGCAGGATAAGAGGGGATTTCGTCGTTGTCGTTCGATTCATTGCCGGCGGCTGCGACGAACAGGATGCCTTTTCGAGCCGATTCGTCGATAGCCGCCTTCATGGCTCGAGAGTAGCCTCCGCCGCCCCAGCTGTTGTTCGTGACGTGGACACCTATGTTTGTCGCATACTCGATGGCCTCGATTGCGTCCGCAAGTGTGCCAGAGCCTGAGCCATCGAGAAACCTCAGTCCCACCAAGGAGACGTTCCAAGCGACTCCCGAGATTCCTTTTCCATTGTTGCCTTTCGCACCGATGGTGCCAGCAACATGAGTCCCGTGCCCGTTGTCATCCATGGGTGAATTGTCATCGTCAACGAAGTCCCAGCCGGAAATGTCGTCGACGTATCCGTTGCCATCATCATCGACGCCATTGCTTTGCTTCGGCTTTCCTTGAGAATCCAACCCTCTCTCGCCAGGATTCCTCCACATGTTTGGCGCGAGTTCCGGATGCAGGGCGTCGATCCCGGTGTCGATAACTCCGACGATAACGGAACGACTACCCGTGTTTGAACTCCAAGCTGGTCCGACGTTGATGTCAATCCCGGGTAAGCCGCCTGCTTGGCCTTGGTTTCTAAGCCCCCAGAGCATGTCGAAATCTGTATCATCTGGATGCCTTTTGAGCGCAGAGGTCGATAGGAGGGCGTTGGCCTCGACCCACTCGACGAGGCCGCTCGCCTCAAATTCCTGTGCCTTACTCAAGAGACTTGTGCCACGCAAAGACTCCGGCGCAAAGTTGACGAGACTGGCTCCGCTCGAACGAAACGAACGCTTTACGCTGGCTCCCGCTTCAAGCAACGCACTTGCGCCTGCGCTCTTGAACTTCACAATAAGGGAGTTCGTCTTGTGGGGTTTGTCGAGATTGAACCGAGACAAGGCGCTCAGTTTTGGCTCAGCCGCTAGACCTCCTCCATACGCGCGTTCAGACGGCATTGCGAAGACTTTGGAAGCCGAAAGGCAAACTAGCCAAATGAAGCTTGCGCGGAAGAAAAGCGGCATGAAGATCCCCTTGGTGGCGGTCACTTTCAAATTCTGAAATAGACCTCGACTTCTGAAACCCTTTATTCACTTGAAGTAAGGCTCTGAGGAGAGGCCGAGCATGGAGTAGGTGGCGCTGCCATAGAAGCCCTTCGCTTCCTCCAGACGGAGGCGTCCACGAAGAATGAGTGGCCCAAACTCCGCTTTGAGCGCACGGCCCTGTGTCATCGTGACGTGGACGATCTGGCTTGGCGGTGGCGCGGGCACATGGATGCAAGCCATGGGTGTTGGAACGAGCAAGAATTCCGACGTGGAGCGGGCGTTGTCTTCCAAAGGAATCATGAAGCCGGCCAGCCTCACGAGCGCGCCATCGAGCGCGCGAATCCTTTCTGAGGGCTCATTTTCCTTGCCTTTCTCCATGCGCAGATCGGACCAGGTCACCTCCCGTTCCTTTTCAGAGGGTGCGGCCTGTGCAGCGGAAAAGTCCTCCGAGCGGAAGCGGCCGTTCATGTGACCCCCGACGAGGAGCGCGCTTGTGCCGAGTCCAACGCAAGTAACGAGAAGGACATGGGTATTTAAGAAACAACTTGCACCATTCGCCATCCAGTTCTCCCCTGGCCAGAGGAATCCAATGCCCCTTGCGCACATTAATGATAATATCATATCATTAAAAAATAACCTACTTTACGGAGGCATTCATCCCCGCATCACGATTCGCGAGGCTGGTGAGGCTCCTTCCATTGCTGCTGCCGATAGGAACAGCCGTATGGATGAATCTTGAAAGTGAACGACATCCGCCAATGCGCCGAGTGAAGGTGCTACGCCGAACGACTGCTTCCGCGCCGCAGGTGCCCGAGGGAAACAACGATCGCTCCCGCGAAGGGAAGGCTCATGCCGACGATGATGGCTCCTGCCAAAGAAACATCGAGCCACAGACCGAGAGCGTATCCTCCGCTCGTGCCGACAAGGGAAACAACAAGAGCGGCGACGACCAAGGTCCTGACTCGAGTCGTCACAAGTCTCGCGGCAGCAGCCGGAAGGGCGAAGAGTCCGAGAGTGAGCACAGATCCGACAACATCGATGGCGGAGACGGCTGCTAAACAAGTGCAGGCCGTAAAAGCGAATCCGATGACACTCACGCGAATGCCGACCACATGCGCGAGTATGGGGTCGAAGAGCATTCGTGTGAGATCGCGCGCTGAGGTGCAGAGGAGCAGGGTGGTGAGTCCCAATGACGCGAGGCTCTTCCAGAGTGCATGTGGGCCAAGATCGACACCCCCTATGTGAAGACGATCCAGAGAAACGAAAGCAAGCTCTCCGAGCAAAACAGCGTCTGCATCCACGTGACTGTTACGCATTCGTGTGTTGAGAAGTGCCACGGCCAAGGCGAACAGCGCAGGAAAGACGATGGCTGTAGCTGCAGACCGGTAGAATCGGAGATGGCGCTCGAGAAAGGAGCTGCCATAGAGCGCCAATGATCCCGAAAGCAGTGCGCCTCCGAACAGGAAAAGAAGGGACGCTTCTCCTTGAAGGAGAAAGACACCCACGACCCCGAGCAGAACAGCGTGGGTCACTGCTTCAACCTGCATGGTGCGCCTTGCCAGAAAGAGAAAGCATCCCGGGAGCGCGCATGAGAGGGCACAGACGCACGCTACGAGGAGAACCTCGCTGTCAAATCCAGGGAGCACGGGGGCGCTCCTCGCGTGGAAACACGCGCGCTCGCGCGTGAGTGAGCATAGGGATGCAACGGCGGGCCGCAACGTACGTAACGAAAGCAACGCTCGCGACCAGAACGATAGACGGCCCCGTGGGCGGACCATTTGGGAGAGCGGACCATCCTCCTCCCACGAGACAGAAAGCCGCTCCGAACAGGCTCGACAGCAGACACATGTTTGCCAGATGGTGTGTGAGATGACGGGCAAACATGGCTGGAATGACGCACAGGGAGAGAAGCAGGAGAATGCCGAGATTTCTCATGCCGTGCGCAAGGGAAAGCAGAAGCAGACCCGCAAGAACCACATGCAAGAGACGCACGGGGAGGCCTCTCAATCGACTGCCTTCGGGGTCGAAGAGAGCACGCACCAAGGTGGGCCATGTTGCAAAAAGAAACGCGACGAACACCATCAGTATCGCAAGTCCCAGCTTCGTTTCCTCGGGTAGAATGGTTGCGAGGCTGCCGAGGAACATCCGTTCGAGGCCGGTTTCACCGAAGCCTGGGCGCTTGGCGCACTCCGTCAGGAGCACGAGCCCTGTTCCGAAGAACAGCGCAAGGGTGCAGGAGAGGGCAGCATCCGCGTGCAAGGAGCGGTGTGCCGACAGCTTCGCGATGACAAGCCATGCGAGGCCCAATGACACGATGGCGCCAACCGTGAAAACCCACTGCGCATTCTCGCGGCTCACAAGCCACGCGAGTGCCATTCCAGGGACTGCGGCATGTGCCAGGACATCGCCCATGAGGCTTCTGCGGCTGAGCACCAGAAAGACCCCTGAGATCCCCGTAAGAGCGCCAAGAACGAGGGCTCCCAGGGCGACCGCGAGGAAAGACGGATGGGCAAAAGGCGCAAGAGCTTCGGAGAGGAGATTCGGAGCATTCTGCATCATGCTCCCTGAGGGCACCCCTCAGGATGAAAGGTCTGCCTCAAGACCCGTTCCGACCACACGTCATTCACACGACCCGCGGCAAATACGCGCACGTTGAGGAGAACGACGTGCTCAAAAATGCGCTGCACGCTCGTGACATCGTGATGCACTACGAATGCGGTCTTGCCGCTCCGTACAAGCCCGCGCAGGTGTTCGACGAACCAACGTTCAGTCTCGTAGTCAACACCGGAGAAGGGTTCGTCGAGAAGAAACACGTCTGGAGATTGCGCAAGAGCCCGTGCGAAGAACGTCCTTTGACGCTGACCGCCAGAGAGATCGGAAAG
>JADCJN010000265.1 GCA_020247005.1 Silvanigrellales bacterium | reverse complement strand
CGCTGCTCATTACTGCCCACGCAAATGGCCTCAACCCCGTGCGGTACATTGAAACCATGCTGCTACATCCGGACCTCCTGAGGTCAGACCCCGATGCCTTCCTGCCATGGAATTTCATGGCCAAGTTCGGCGAGGATCCACCCTCCGACGATGAGTTTCCTACGACAACCGCATAGGACTCCAACCGAGAAACTGGGACCTCACCTGGCGCGCGCCGTCCTTTTGGTTTCTGGGAGACGCCGATGTCGAAACTCCGCTGTGGCAGGGCCTTCTCCATGCCTCACAAGCCAGGGGGCAGGGACGAGGTGCCGTGACTGTCGTGCACGGAGCCGCCTCGAAGGCCTTGACAAGGGGACTCGCCGACTGCGCCCCCGTCGTGTGGCAAGCTGTTTTTTCTAGAGGTGATGTGTCGGGCGCGCTGAAAGCCTGCCGTATGAAGACGTCGACGCGTGCACAGCCTTAACAGGCGTTTCCCACGCCCGGCGTATCGAGAATCTGACTTTCTCCAAAATCCCAGAGGAACGCTTATTGGCAAGAGCCGTTCTCGCGATGTCTGCATCTGGAATTAAATTTGGTGTCACAAGTTCAATTCCGATAGTTCCGCGCTCACCAGCGATAAAGCGACGAGCGAGGCCTGAAAAAACGAAAGTAACAAGATGAGATTCGCTGCGTTTAGTCTAGTGATGTTGATTCTTCGATGCGATATTCGGTGATTAAGTTGGCTTCCGCCATATTCTCAAGATCGACACTTGAAGACATTGCAATACCTCAATTAATAAATTTTCAGGTTCACAGAACTTCCGCGAACGTCCGACTTCACGCTGCCGGCTAGTGAAAGTCGATCATTCTCGCTCCGCTCCTACTCGTTTCGCAGCAAACAGAAAATCCGCGACTGCCTTATTCGCCTGCTTGCCTTCGTTACCCCACGAATACTGAAAACGCCCAAAAAGGTCTTCAACAAGACGTCCCCTTTCTCCCGCGATGAAGCGGCTGACGCCGTCCTCAAAGGCCTCCAAGTAGGCGATGCTTTCCGGCGACACGTTGGACGTTTTTGCTTCCGCAATTCGCGCGAGCAGAGCGAGCCGAGCAAGTTTTGCTAGTTCGATCAAATCAGGACTCATCGGAAAATGTCCATCAGGGAGTTTTCAGGGTACGGCAGAAAAACCAAGGGCCTTTCGGCTTGGTCCTCGGCGTTTTTCATGGTTGAGTTGCCAACAACTTGTTCACTTTCTCAAGTTGTTCGTCCAACTCCTCGCCTTCGAAGGCCCAGGAGTAGTGCAAAATTCCAGCCAAAATCTCACCCGTTTTTGCGGCTCCTGCAACGCTGTAATTTTGGAGAGTGAGCTTGACCTTGTCCAGCAACCAGATTGAGAAACCTCGAGCCAGATAGTTTTCCTTTCGTGCCTCAATGAGAGGGAGAATTTTCGCTACCAGAGCGTCTCATTCTGATTGGTCTACGATCATTCCACAATCTCCAAGTCATCAAGAAAATTTGGAACGTATATTTGCTTCGCTCCGCCCTGGAAGCTCCCTTGCGGAGCAGCGGTTCCCTCAAAGAAAGTTTTGCCCGGCTTGATCCGATATCGGTCCACTCTGTTCAACTCGCTCCAACTGGCCCCATTCGGACTCGGCGATTTGGGCATAGTCGAGGCATTCTTCTTTTTCGAGAACAGCGACGATACGTTTTTGAATCTCGGGCGAGAGGTCTGTTTGCGCGGTTGCTGCACCAGACACCGCGACGGCGCTTACGACGGTTGCTAACCACAACAACCACTTGTTTTTCATTTTGTGTACGCCTCCAAGTCCGCAGACGCATTTTTGAGACGGAGGGCGTAGTCCGCTGAGGATTGGGCCACGACATCGTTCAGAAGCTTGCCAATCTCCTGGACCCTGTCTCGGAAGAGGTCGCGGGCGGAGTCCACATTCGCTTGTGCGACACAGACGTCATCACGGCTGTCGGCCGGGCAGGTGACCCTGGATTCTAGTGCGCTGGAACAATCTCCAGGGACATAGGCTTTGCCGGAAAGCTTGGCGTAGTCGCCTTTGAGCTGGTCGACAATGTCGACGTGCAGGGGGTTTCCATCCCATTTCTCAACAAGGCAGGCCATGCTGCCGACGTTGTCGCTCAGCTTTGCGATGAGGGCCTTGTTCGACACATACAAGCGCCCAAACAGCGGCAGGTCGTCCTCCACGGTCTCAAGAAAGGCATCGAGTTCCGTTCTCGTTTTGAGAATGGCGCAGTCAGCAAACACCATTTCGGGAATGCACGCGGCATAACGCTCGACCCCATGAGAGGGATGCCGGCAGGACTTGTAGGACTCGACACTAAAGGCCTTGTTACGGCACGTAAACGACTTCCCGTTCCGAACCCAAAAGGCCTCTGAACTCCACAGAAACCCCATACCATTATAGATGCTTTCTTCATGAAACCCAGCCGGTTTTGGCACAAATTCTTCGCAACGGGGCATGCATGGAGACAGACCTGAGGAGGGGCATTCCAAGTAGCGCCGGCACTGCGTGAAGAAATCAGAGCCTTCTTTGCCCGCACAGATTTTGTCCTTCGCCTCTTTGAAACTTTGAACTCCGCAGGCTGCGGAACGCGATTCGGCAAAGACTTCAGGTGCACAAGAGGGACCGCGGAGGAAATTGACCCGCTCGACCCCGCACTCCTCGACGCGACGAGCCAGTGCAGGCAGGGTGGGAGCAGACAACGCCGCCACGATGACAGCAATCAACATAAAACGCATGGCTCCTCCAATGAGCTTCTTTCTGTGCCCAGGAGGCCCCTATGTCGAAATCTGACAGGTGTCGATGGACACTTTTTGGGGTGGCGTGAGCGTGACGGGAAATTTCCAGCGTTCATCAGGCATAAACGAAACGCATCGTCGTCACGCGGTGAACATTTTGACTCGAAATCGGTGCCTGGTTTAGAGCCGAGGTTTTCGCACATGGAGGTTGTTGAACGGGTCGAAGAAGAGTCCTTTTCGCACGAAGTCGAAATAAGGCCACAAAGCCGGTCGGTGCACTTGCACCAGTTCTGTGGCACGTGTGACGCTGCGTGCCATCCAATGTTCCAGCAAGAGGCCACGTTCGTCGTCAGAAATGCGAAAGCCGGGTTCCTTGGCTTCAAGTGAACACCGGAGTGCCTGCAACAGGATGCCCGCGCAGACACTCACGTTCAGGCTTTCCACGAAGCCATGCATGTCGACGTGAACGTAGCCATCGGCCTGTGACGTCCCTTCTTCGGAAACGCCATGGAGCTCGTTTCCAAAAATGAGAGCAACCTTGCGGCCTGCACGGAACGACTCGAAATGTGGGGAGTCGATGTTTTGGGCGGAGAAGCTCGGCAAGCCACCGCGGTAGTGTTCCGCGGTTCTTTCGAACGAAGGGAGTGACACGGCGAGGATGCAAAAGCCACTGGCCCTGAGGGTTTCGGCGCATTGGGTCACCGACCCTGCTCGCCTCGGCGAAAGCCAGTCACTGCTGCCTCGCTCCACGCTGTCTTTCAGACGAAAGCGCATGTCGGTTTCACTGTAGCAGAAAATGGCATCTTGAAGGCCGAGCGCGTCGGCTGTCCGCAGGATGGCCGAAATGTTGTGCGAGTGGTGTGTGTTTTCGAAGACAGGCACGATGAAACGGCTGCGTGCCTTCGAAACACGGACGAAACGCTCCGTTCGCGTGTCGGTTGCGAACGTTCCCAAGAAGGTGAGTAAACTCCCGAAATCGCTCTGCAGGGACTTGGGGATGAAATACTCTCCTGGTATTTTGCGGGAAAGGTCAGACGCACCGCTCCAAATCCGTTGCGAGGAATCCATGTCCACTCCGCCTTTTCATTCGTTTAAGCCCGGCCATCCCGCGCCCGCGGGAAAAACCCTTCACACGAAGGGCTGGCTCCAAGAGGCTGCACTGCGCATGCTCCTGAACAACCTCGACGCCGACGTTGCCGAGGACCCTGCGGCTCTCGTGGTGTACGGCGGACGCGGCAAGGCAGCGAGGAGCCCTTCCGATTTCCACACCATCACCCGCGCCTTGCAAGAGCTCGAGAGCGACGAAACGCTGCTGGTTCAAAGCGGTGCGGCCGTGGCCCGCGTGAAAACCCATGAGGATGCGCCGAGGGTGCTCCTTGCCAATAGCAATCTCGTGGGCAATTGGGCAACCTGGGAGCACTTCGACGCTCTCGAGCGCAAGGGCCTCATGATGTACGGGCAAATGACCGCGGGCAGCTGGATCTACATTGGCTCGCAAGGCATCGTGCAGGGCACGTTTGAAACCTTTGCCGAAGCGTTTCGACAGCACTATGGCGGCCAAGCGCGGGGCAAATTCGTCTTTTCCAGCGGCCTCGGTGGGATGGGCGGCGCCCAACCCCTGGCAGCTGTTTTGTGCGGAGCGAGTTTTCTTGGAATCGAAGTCGACCGTTCCCGTGCTGAAATGCGGTTGCGGACGCGCTACCTCGATGAAATTCATGACACCGTGGAAAGCGCAATGACCTCCTTGGCGCGCGCTTTGGAAAAAGGGGAGGCTCGGAGTCTCGCTCTTGTTGGCAATGCGGCGGAACTTTTGCCCACTCTTTTGAAGCATCCCGGCTTCACTCCTGCGCTTGCCACCGACCAAACCTCGGCACACGACCCCCTCACGGGTTACGTTCCCATCGGCTACACCCTAGAGCAAGTGAGAGCGGAGCGACGCTCGAATCCAAAAAAGGTGGTCGACGATGCCCTTCAGAGCATTGGCACCCACGTGAGGTGCTTGCTTGAATTGAAAGCACGGGGAGTGCCGACCTTCGACTACGGAAACAATATTCGAGCCATGGCGCAGAAAGTGGGCGTGACCAACGCCTTCGACATCCCCGGCTTTGTGCCGGAATACATCCGTCCTCAGTTCTGTGAAGGCAAAGGCCCCTTTCGTTTCGTCTGTCTTTCGGGCGACCCCGAAGACCTCCGCAAGGCAGATGCTTTGCTTCGTGAAGCGTTTCCTTGGGCGGAGAACGTACAGCGCTGGCTGGACATTGCGCCGGCACGCATTGCCATTCAAGGTTTGCCGTCTCGTATTCTGTGGCTTGGCTACGGGGAACGGGCGAAGGCAGGACTTCTGTTGAACGCGGCGGTGGCACGTGGCGATATTTCCTGTCCACTTGTCATTGGGCGCGACCACCTCGACTGTGGAAGCGTCGCATCTCCGAATCGCGAAACTGAAGCCATGAAAGATGGAAGCGACGCTGTGGCCGATTGGGCCCTGCTCAACGCGTTCGGAAATATCGCGAGTGGGGCGACTTGGGTGAGTTTCCACCACGGCGGGGGCGTGGGTATGGGATACTCCCTGCACGCCGGCATGGTGATTGTGGCCGACGGAACGCCAAAAGCCGCGGCGAGGCTCGAACGGGTGCTCACTTTCGACCCTGCCATGGGTGTGTTTCGTCACGCGGATGCAGGCTACGAAACCTCACAGGAACTCGCAAAAAAGGCGCTCTCGGGTTCGAGTGTCAGCGCGTCTTCACCGCGTTACTATCCGCGTGAGACATCTTTTCAGGGCTAAGCTTTTTTCAGAAGGAGCGACGCGATGTTGAGCCCAGAATCGAATTTCGGAAGCGAAGTCCTTATTCCTGGTGGGGTTGTTGTCTTCCTGAAGGCCGCGTGCGTCATGACCATGCGGCAAGACGGTCATGATGCGCCCGACTGGAACACGCTTGCCCTTCTGGGCACACAGCGTGACGTCGACGTGGTGCTCAGTGGCGGAAAAGTGGTGGCCATAGGTGCCGGTGCAGCTGAGCCTTGGCTCACCGCAAAAGGCGCACGGGTCATCGATGCCTCGCGGCTCGTGCTCATGCCTGGGCTCGTGGATGCCCACAACCACCCCGTTTTTGCCGGAAGCCGTGCCAAAGAAACCGTCTTGAAAGCGCAGGGGCTTTCTTATGAAGAGATCGCATCGCGCGGTGGAGGCATCAGCGTCACCACGCGCCTGACGCGCGAAACCGGCACCGATGCCCTGGTCGGAATTGTTGCGCGGCATGCACAAGCGAGCCTCTCGCGAGGTGTGGTGCTGATGGAAGCGAAAACAGGCTACGGACTTTCGCCTGCCGAGGAAACACGTCACCTTCAGGTTCTTTGCAAGGTGATTGAAGCGTCCGCGCTTCCGGAGTCTTTGCTGCCACGCATTGCGCCCACTCTTTTGGGGCCCCATGCCGCAAGCCCTGACTTCCGTGGACTCGATGCCTACATTCAGGCGCTGCTGGAAACGCTTCCGCAGTGCGCCGACATGGTGAAACCTTTGAATGAACGAGGGCTGTGTCAGCCACTCGCCGCCGACATTTTCGTGGAGCGAAACCACTTCACAAAGGAACAGGGCGAGAAGTGGCTCGGGTCGGCTCTGGGGCTTGGCGTAGACGCGCACATTCATGCCGATGAATTTTCCCGAAGCGGAGGCTCTGAGCTGGCGCTTGCGCTGGCGAGACGCGTTGAGCAAACCCAGGTGCGCAAGCGTCGTTACGGGCGTGTTCTCTCGGTCAACCATTGCCAATATTCCACCGAAGCCGACCTCACAAAGCTCAACGTCATGGGAGTTGCGGCGGTTGCACTGCCTTCCACCTCGTTCTTTTCAAACATTCCGTATGTGGAAGCCATGAAGTGGCGTGCTTCTGGGGTTCGCATCGCCATTGGCACCGACTTCAATCCGGGCAGTGCGCCTTTCAACAACATTTGGTTCGCCGCGCACCTTGCGCTGACACGGTGTGGATTCTCGCTTCCCGAAGTCTTGGCCGGCGTGACGTTCAACGCGGCCTATGCGCTGGGTGCGGAAGACACCCATGGCCGGCTCGAAGTGGGTGGCCTCGCAAATCTCATTGCCTTCGAGGGAACCGAACCCGAGGACTTCTTCGCGTCGCCTTTAGGCGATCACTTGCGTTACGTTGTGCGCGCACCTTAAAAACGCAATGTGCTGTTGGTGCCATGGTGGTGCGACTTTCGTTGGCACTCAAGGCGTGCTTGGCATAATCTCGGAAATCTTGACGTGTGGCTCGAAGAAATAGCCACCCTGCGCCAGGGCGGAAGGGCATGTGCCCAGCGGAGTGTCGAAGGCAATGCGCACGTGGTTGCCGCTCGCGTTGGTGCCCAAGAACGTTCCCACGATGTCCTGCGCTCCCGCCAAACCACATTTCGACTCGGCGCCTAAACTCTTGGAGTCGGCGTCGCTTGTTTTCAGCGTGGTGTTTTGCCGCAAAGTGACTTTGACCCCCTTTCCCACAAGGGCATTCAGCTCTTGCATGGTGCTCATTTGCGCATGGGCGCGCGAGGCATTCGCGAGTGCTGCCGACGACGGGCGGCAGTAGGTGTAGCCGTTGGAGGCGTTCAGGTTCCGAGCCGTCGCATACCCCCCGCACCCCCAGTCACCGGTGCGTGTTGCCTTTTCAATGTTCCAAATGCCAAGCTTGTCGTCGGCTGTCAGGGTTTCCGCTGAATAGGCCATAATCGATGATGGAATGGCGCCTTCATATTGAATGTTCTCGTTCTTGTAGAGGTCACCTAAGCCCAAAATGTGCCCAAACTCGTGCAGCGCCGTTTCAAAAAGAAAGTCTTCACCGCGGGCTTTGTATCCCACTCTCACGGAAATAATGGCGGTGCGGTCGGAAGGCGATGCAAAGGAATAGAGTGGTGCCTGTTGACAAAGTCCGTAGGAACGCAGGTCTTCGGCTTGAGGGCTGTCGGGTCCGCACGTTGCGTTCACCTGGTCTTGTGCTGTGCCAAAGAACATGATTTTGAATCCCGGCGAGCCGTGGACAAGGGCATTGGGGCAAACGCCCGTTTGCGCAGTCACATCAAAATTTTTCTGCTTTTTGTTTGGCCAGTCGGGGCTTTCTTGGAGTGCGGTGATCCAGGCCACCACAGCCCGCCTCGCCCACTCTGTGCGCTGCACGCCTTTGGGCGAAGTGTGCGAATAGCCAACGTGTCCCACGCACACGGCCACGTCATTGCTTTCTCGCAAGGTGCGGTAGGTTTCCACAAGCGAGGCATGAGCGGCTTGCCCGAACACGGAGAACTCTGTTTTCGCTCCGTTTGAGTTCTCTGTTTTCGCGCAGCCCACGAAAGAAACAAAGGCCCCCAAGAGCATCGCAAGTGCGAGCGCCTTTGTTTGACTACATGCGGCCGAGAAGTGGATTTTGTGTGTCATGCCGAGCGTATCGGAACTTTGAGCCGGAATTTGAGCTTCGCCCGGGAGTCCGGCATCTTCGTAAACGTTTTTAGGGTCTTACATCCACTCTGCAATGAGTGGCATTCCGGCATCCACCTCTTCGCCGGACCCGGCCACGTCGAAGCTTTCCTGCAGGAACGCTTCCATTTTGCAAAAAT
>JADCJN010000264.1 GCA_020247005.1 Silvanigrellales bacterium | reverse complement strand
GGTGCAAATGCGGAGCCGGAGAAAAGTTTCTCAGCCTCCAAGCTAGAGGCTCAAACCACTCCGGGCGCTTACCTCAACGAGGAAGAGCTGGCGGGCTTCGGCGCACCCGCGTTTTCGGCGGTCAGTTACGGCGCAGCGTGCGCGAGCCACATGGGTTTCATTCCGGCATTCTCTTGCGAAGAGGGGAACGAAATCGCTCCAGAGGTTTTCGAGGAAAACCCGCACGGCGCAAAAAGCCGCATGATCAACCTCACAGCGCACGTTCCCATCGGCATTGCCTTAAGCAGGGTCAACGAGGAACGCAAAAAGGTCGCTTTACGCCTCGAAGCTGTCACGTTGGGGCGGGACGAGCGGGAAGCGCTCATCACCCTCGCCCAGTCTCTCGACGATCGGCACCAGGTCCTCCTCAGTGAGAGACAGAAAAATCCCGATGGATTTGTCGACGACGTCGCCCTCTGGGAAGAGGAGAAACGCAACTGCACAAATCCGAACAACTTCGGAAACTGCCGACCAAACACGCGGATCGGGGTGCTTTCGTCATTCGATAGGAGAGGATCACCCATCCCCGACGTCACCGTTTCGTTTGCCTGCCGAGCGCACCCCGGAAAGCACGCGGGCACTGTGACCTACGACGCGGCCCTCATTCAAACAAACAGAAAGACGGGCGACACGTGCTGGTTCCAAATGTTCGGTTCGACGGATGGGAAACGCATTCCCTCGCCTTTCAGCCCAGCCATGCTAGAGGAGGTTCGAAAGCCTCTTTGGAGCCAACCCGAGATCACCGCTGCCCGCCGATTCTGGATAGAGCCCATCGTTTATTCCAGCCTGGAGTTCATGGCATGTGCGCGGTGTCACGAGGCCCATCCCTTCATCATCAACAGCCACATCAACGGCCTTCGATCGGGAGGCATTTACCAAAAGCCGCTGTTGCCCGTGGAATCCAATCGTGCGCAAGTTCCGTACCGGCATCTCGCACCAGGCGTGATTCCCATCACTGGAAACCATCCTTCATGGCAAGGGCACCTGCACGTCCGCGCACTTCCTGCAATCAAGGATATCTCCGATGGTCGCGCGGGTTGCACCTCCTGTCACAGAATTGGTTCAGGATACGGGTGCTCGACTCTCATGAAAATGGTCGATTGGAACGACACACAATTCGAACCTCATGCTGGTTTCAAGGCAAGGAAGACGTTCACGACAGCTTTGGCCGCGCAAGAGTCCTGCTGCGCTGCTGTCAAAGGGAAGACAGAACCCGGCCTCTACAGTACGCGCTTGCCGGGTGTGACAGGTCCCGGCGAAACGCTCACCTGTGAACTCCTCCCAATCCCCGCGACACTGAACGAACTCAAGTCCCAATCCACAAAAAATAAAGGGCAAAAGGAATGAGACTCAATTTCTTGAAGCATTCATTCATCGCGTGGGAATTCGCGACGATTGCACTCTTAACACTCGGGGCGACGAACGCGATCCAAGGATGCAAACAGCGATCCTTCAACACCAATTCTGAGCAGTCGAGCAGTGCGGTCAGGCCGCAGACGTGGATCCCGCCTTACCCAGAGAAGGGACGAGCCATTACGAGGTCTGAATACACGGCTCACCCTCTTTCGCGTTTTGAGGTGGAGAGGATGGTGAAAGTCTCAGGGGCGCGCGTGGTCATTGCAGATTACAACGCTCTCCGCAGAGATTTTGCCATCCCTGTCGGGGTCAGCGACGACGCGATCGACGCCATTCTCGTCGACAACTTCGCGGTGATCTCAGAAAGACATGTGAAAGCAGCGCCCAAAGGGGTCTCCACACTCATCCCCCAAACCGGAGCCACGCGTGACGGTCTCCGCCCAGTCAAGTACGGACGAGCGCATCTCATCCCAGTGGATCCTGGAGTCCTCATTTCCGGTGGTACACAAAAAGAACGTCGGGACCGCGACCCGGGCGCGGACATTCTTTTCGACACCAAAGGTTCGGGAGCAGTGGCTCCTCAGCCGGCGTCAAAAAACGACCATGGCAACGGGTTGATGTTCGTCTCCGAAGCGCTGCGCGAGTACACCTACCAAAAGCTCGTTGAGGAGATTTTCAAGAAGGAGTCGGCCGGAGAAGACTGGGGGGTCATTCCCACCTATGCTGTCCTCGATCTCAATTTCCAGGGAATTTATCAAGCCAACCTCTACATGCCTGCAGCCATCATCCTTCGTCGTTCGCATTTCCGCCTGGGGAAATTTTCCAACGCCACCGGAGAACCGACCTATGAAGAGATGACGACCGGGGACGAGTTGATGTCTCCGACACTCGTCGAGAAACGAGTGGAAAGAGTCCAGTCGCCGGAACAGGTTGAGCGCATCCTTAAGCAAGAGCGTGCTCTGCGCAAATACGGAGTCACCAGCACAAGCGACCGCTATCCGAAAGGCACCCGCAAGATTTGGCGCTTCTTCGAGGTTCCCAACATTGATAGAGACGACCCCGACACGCACACTCGAGCAATTGTGAACATTCAGGTTGCCCGTACGATGGAGGTCCTCGACTTCGGACCCTACAATACGCGCAAGAAATTCGACATCCCACTCGTTCTCGGCAAGCCGCAGGATGAGAATGCCTACGGGGGAGGCCGAACAGGGCGGACAAAGGACTACTGGGTGAAAGACATCCCCCCATCGTCACCCGAATTTGTTCAACCCGTTCCGGAATTGGCAGTTGATCCGGTGAGATGGGGATTGAACCCACTCTCCATTGGAAAGAATGCGTTCCTTGACAACATGAGCCTCGTCTACACGCTCCTCGGGGATCTCTTCCATGCACGGGCTATCGACAAGGGAAGGATTCTTGCCGCTCATTGCGCTTTTCTTGTCCCCACGTTCCGGAAGATCAGTCTCGATCCTGGACAGCACTCTTCAACCCGCGCTTGCGCCGGCTCGAACGGGCCAGACCTCAAGGACCTCGAGAAGCAAGCTCTTGAGCAAAACGAGAACGTGAGGGACTTGCTCAAGGATGCTCAAGATGACGAGGCCTTTGTGCCCTTGTCGGAAGATTCAAAGTGACTCTCCGACAACTTTCGAAAACTTCGCTGGATTCACTCCCTATCACAAACGTGCTCGCCGACATCTCAGGCGGCATTTTGACGAGCAACGTCTTCTTTGCTCCCGCCCTTCTGAAGGGAGCGCTTTAACCAACGACATTGGCTTTTTTCACGAGCGGCGCCACGACGCTTCCCGCTTCCTGGCTTCGGGCCACGAGACGAGGGGCGTGCACACGCGTGACAAGAAGCGTGCACGCTGTTCCGTTGCGTTGTTTCTTCGCAGTGACGCACAGAAGATCGCTCGACACGAGGTGCGCTCTATCGCGGGTCGACACCTGGGGTTGAAGCACCAGGTTCATCGAACCGGTTTCGTCTTCCAAAGTGATGAACATCATTCCTTTGGCTGTGGGCGGCATCTGACGCACAATGGCAAGGCCCATAACGGTGACAAGCTCTTCTCTTCCTTTGCTTTCTTTTACAAGATCCTTGGCAAGGGTGAGGGCATGCACAGGCACTTCAAAGGGCCAAGCGAGTTTTTTCACCAAAAAGACGGCATGGGGCCCAAGCGAGGTCCGAAGGTGCTTGTAGTCGTCGCGCAAAACATCCCACGCCTCCAGCAGCGAAGGCTTAGGAAGAAAGCGACGCGCGTCGGTGTCGGGCCGCAAAGCCGAAGGACGCGCAAGAACGTGCCAAAGCACGGTGCGACGCTCGGGCTCAAAGATGTGGAACACCCCGCCCATCACAAGCGACACCTGCTCACGCGAGGTGAAGCACTCTTGCAACAGAGCGAGATGCTCTTCATAGCCGGCACTTTTTGCAAGCCGCGAGCGACGCTTCACGAAAGCCTCGCCGTTGCCAGCGCTCACTCCCGAAACAAGACCAAGCCCCAGGCGGAGAGTCGTTTGCGGCGCAGCCTTTGATGATTCCGCCTGGGGCGGCACAACAAAGGAGTCCCAGGTGGAAGACGCGATGCACGGAGGAAGATGCGTGTGGCCTTTGTGGCGTGACTCCTGCAAAAGGCTGTGCACCGAATAAAATCCCATGGGCTGGGAATTCAGCAGCCCGCAAAGAAAATAAACCGGAAAATGGGCCTTCAGGTAACTCGATGCATAGGCCAAAAGCGCAAAACTCACCGCATGCGATTCCGGGAATCCGTACTCAGAAAAGCCCTGGATTTGCCCTAGAATGCCCTGAGCGAAGGCGTCTGGAATCCCGTTGTCGCGCATGCCCGTCAGAAGTTTTTCTTCGAACTTCGACACCGTCCCCTTGAACTTCCAAGCCCCCATGGAACGTCGCAGCTCATCGGCTTCACCCGGCGTGAAGTTGCCAACGGCAACGGCAATGCGCATCACCTGCTCTTGGAAAAGGGGGACACCTAAGGTTTTTTCCAGAATGGGGCGCAAGCGCACATCCGGATAATCCACAGGCTCGTCACCCTGACGACGCTTTAAATAAGGGTGCACCATGTTCCCCACAATAGGCCCCGGACGCACAATGGCGACCTCAATAACGAGGTCGTAGAACACGCGCGGCAAAAGACGCGGAAGCATCGACATTTGCGCACGGCTTTCGATTTGAAAAACGCCCGTCGTGTCGGCCTTGCGGATCATGGCGTAGGTTTTGGGGCAGTCGGGAGGAAGGGTGTCAAGGCGCACAGGAACACCGGCCTCACGCCCCGGCAGACACACGCCATGAGCGTGGAGCATGGAAAAGGTTTTGCGCAACGCTGTGAGCATGCCGAGCGCAAGAACGTCGACCTTGAAAAGCCCCAAGGCTTCGATGTCGTCCTTGTTCCACTGAATAACACTGCGGCCCTCCATGGTGGCCGGCTCTACGGGCACGATGTCGGCAAGGGGTTCGTGGCTGAGCACGAACCCCCCGGAATGCACACCCAGGTGACGCGGAAAACCCACAAGCGTCCGCGCAAAGCGCGCCCAGGCGTCGAGGTTTCTGCCAAAATCCACCTCAGAATTCATGTCAGAACTCACGTGAGGAGAAGGGACCGCCTGTGCCAGCACATCACGCATGGGCAAAGAGTGCGAAAAGCGATCGACGAAAATGCGCTGCACCGCGCCCAACGTGACATCGGAAAACCCCAAGGCCTTGCCCACGGCCCGCAGCGCGCCCTTTTTTTGGAACGAAATGACGTTGGCCACCATGGCGGCTCGAGTGCGCCCGTAACGGGCATAAATGTATTGAATCACCTCCTCGCGCCGCTCGTGCTCGAAGTCGACATCGATGTCGGGTGGTTCGCCTCGCTCGCGGCTCACAAAACGCTCGAAAACAAGATCGTACTCTTCCGGATCCAGAGCGGTGACGCCAATGAGGAAACAGACGGCAGAGTTGGCAGCCGAACCGCGCCCTTGGCACAAAATCCCCTGCTCGCGCGCATAACGCACGATGTCCCACACCGTCAGGAAGTAATCGGCGTAGCCAAGCTCCTCGACGAGCGCGAGCTCTTTTTCCACCAGAGCCGCGGTTTTCGGCGGTGTGCGTGTTCCGTAGCGAAGTCGGCAGGCAGCTCCCACAAGGTGGGTGAGGTAGCCCTGAGCGGTGAATCCTTGCGGAATGAACTCTTGTGGGTAGCGGTACTTCAGCTCATGGAGGCCAAAATTCACGTGGCGCGCAAGGCGGCGGTTGTTTCTGAGGGCCTGGGCCAACGTCGCTGCCAAAGAGGCCTCTCGCGCTTGGCGCATAAAGAAACTGTCGAGGTAGGCTGGCGAATGGAACGTGCGCTCGGCATTGCGAAACGTGGCCCAACGGCAGGTGTCGAGAGGCTCGTTGCGGCGAATGGCGGTGAGAACATCGTGAACATCTTTTTGCGCAGGATCGTGGAAAAAGACGTCGTCGGTGGCCACGAGCGGCAAGCCCCAGCGCGCGTGCGCAGCCAGATGATTGCCAAACGCATTGTGCTCGAGCGCTGTGGAGGGCGGCGTGAGGGCAAGAAAAAGAGTGCCGCCCAAGGCGCGCGACAAACGCTCCACATGCACGAGCCAACGCTCGAAGAGGCTGCCCTGACTTTGGGAAAAAAGCTGGCTTGCGCCTCGACACGGCAACAGCGGCAAACACTCGCGCAGAGTGGGCCAAGGTGCGTTGTCGTCGTCGGGTGAAAGCGGCGTGGCCTGCTTGCCCTCGCGGTGCACGTAGGAAACAAGCCGCCCCAGGGCGGCGTACCCCTGGCGCGACCTCGCCACAAGCACGAGGCGATTCTGCAGGAAGACGGGCGCGTCGCCATCGCCTGTGTAAGGGCGTCCGTCGGGTTGCGTGAACCCCTCAAAGCCCGGGAGATCGAGAAGGAGTTGGGCCCCAAAAAAAAGCCGCGGCGTGTCGATTTGTGCGCCTCCTTGCGCGACTCCTTGCGTCTCCTTCTGAAAATCGAGGCGTCCGAGGTGCGCCTGCACAAGCCCATAAACACCGTCGAAGTCGGCAACGCAAAGGCCTCCGTAGCCTTTCGCAGCCGCCCCCCGCACGAGCTCTCGGGGGTGCGAGGCGCCTTGCAGGAACGAATAATTCGACTGCGTGAGCCAAACGTTCAAAGCATTGGGAGGCCTCACAGCACATGCCTCGACTCGGGCAACGCGCGAAAGGCCGCCTCTTCGAACAGGCCCAGGAGCGTGAGCTCGCGCTCCTGGGCTGCCTTCACTCGCTCTTCAACTGACGAGCGCAACCAAAGGAACGCGTTGGGAGCCAAGCCTATGCCCAAAAAGTAGTCGAAACCTTCCACACTTTCGAGAAAACGCAAAGAAAGGCCGCGCGCTTGCCCCCGTGGAAAGCGAGGGCACGACGAGAGAATTTGAAGCGGGCGCGTGCCCTGCGCATAACGGAACAAAGGACGGGGCGTGGTGCGGGCGGCCGCGTCGACACCCGCACCCGCTTCGCCAAAAACGCTGGGTTCACCTGAAGCCTGCAGCACAGAGCATTCGCGCAGCGCCTGCAAAGGCGCGAGGTCGTTGGACACCGCAAGCGTGGAGGGCCGCGCTTTGTCTTTCACGCGCATGCGCTCGTGCGCTTCGGCAAGGCCGCGTGCAAGCCAGGGGTCGGACTCAAACAAAGGCATGAACCCTTCGTCTTTGCGTGCCACATGCGTGGGAACAATGCTCACCCCTTCCACGCGGTTCACAATGTGGAACAACCGACGGCTCTCAGCCTGTTCACCTGGTGCCTGTTCACCTGGTTCTTGGGCCGCAGCGGGAATTTCAGCAGGACCCCGCGGAAGATTTTCGAGAAGACGCTCCACAATGGCCTCCGCATGGGCATCACGGCCATACACAGGGAAGGCGAGTTCTACTTGGCGCACAAGAACAGGGCCATTGTCGAAAGAAATTTCCAGACGAAAGTCCTTGAGCCCGAGCCGGCAGCCAAGTTCGCCCCCTGCGGCGATTTTCGCCACGCAGGCAAAAATCGTTTCTCGCACCAAAAAACCCAACTGGCTGAGCGGCAATGCAAGAGCGTCGCGCGTGCTCTCGACCTCGTCGCTCCGTGTCACCGCTTCCCGGGCCAAACGCTCTTCGGGCACCCGGCGCCACGCAGGCAGCGGCGGCTCGTTGGCCTCCTTGGCAGGAACAGGCTTCAAAGCCGAGGCGACAGGCTGGCCACAAGGAAACATGTCCTCGTCTTCGGGCGCGTCGCCTTGGGCCCACTCCCGCCAAAGGGCTGCCGCCACACGCCCGAAACGGCGTTCCAAATCCGACACGGGCAGTGCGGGCGGAAACAGGCCTGGCCGCGCAATGCGCAGTTCACGCAGGCTTTCCACAAGGCGCCCCAGGCTCCGCACAGCGTCGTCGCGGCTTGTGCGACGCATTTCAAGGCACGCCAAAAAGGCCGTCACCCCTTCCTGCCAAGCCTCCCACGAAAGGCCTGCAACGAAGCGACGGTACGTCAGGTCGAACGGCATGGCATACAAAAGGCCTCGCGCGGGCGTGGCGCGTGCGAACAGAAAACCACGCAAGCGGTTGCTTGCCACCACCACCCGCGTCACGGCCCCTTCAGGCCCCCCTTGAAGCGCCTCGCGCAAAGTGCCGTGCAGCCTCTCGAGGGTGCCGAAATAGGGCCACGTTCGCACGAGTGCGCCTACATAGAGCCCTGCGGCCGGGCGTCGCACGGCATCGGACACGGAACGCGCCAACGCGCGTGCCGCGTAAAGGTGCTCCGAATGGCACGACGACGCCAGAACGAAGGCATGGCGGTAGCGCTCCTTCTCGCGCAAGGCGGCCTCGGCAAGCGGAATTTCAATGCCCACCTGAAGAGGCAGGAGGGTGTCGAGCACACGGCGTTGCGGACGAAACATGGCGAAGAACCCTCCTTTCAGCCGAGGAAAACAACGAGCTTGTGGCGTTCGAAGCGTGCCAGAGCGTCGGCCCGCACGACCTCCGCCCCTTGGGCGGGCGGTTTCGTCCAGCGGTGCGCAATGTGCAAACCCGCACGTGTGGCAGGTGCCTCCACCACAATGGCGCGGAAGGCGTCGAGCTCGCAGGCGCTTTGGAGCGTGGCTTCGGGGCGCAGACTTTCGAGAAAAAGAAGATCGCGCAAAGCAAGGCCGTGCGACTCAAGAGCGGCCGGGTGCAGACGCACGGTGTCGCAGGGGCGAAAGATCCACGCCACAGCAGCCCGCGCTTGCTCATGCCCCTGCCCCGCGCCCAAGCGGACCTCTTGCCGCTTCAAAAGAGCGAGCGCCTCGGCGTAACGACGCAGAGGAACGCTGATGGCGTTCTTTCCCAGAAAGGAAAGCCGCACAGCAGGCGGTGGGGTCAGCACATGAACAGCTGCATTTTCGAGCATAAAAGGAACCACCATACGAAGATGATGGTTTCTGAGTTAGCGAAAAGCACAGCTCCCGTCAAATGTATGGAGTCTAGACAAACCGCTTCAAAAAAAGGCTCACACGATTTCCTTGCGGTAAAGCGACCTCACCAACCCCAACACTCTGTCGGCTTCAGCCAAACCAAAAGGAATGGGCTCAAAGTCAGGATTCTCGGGAACGAGCAACGCCGGAGGAAAGCGTTGGAGCGACACGTCTTCCCGCGAGAGATTCTCAAACGCACCGCGGTACAGGTGAGACCCCCGCAGAGCGAAGCGTTTCACCGTGACGTCGTGGCTGTCGACGGCCGCCAGAACGATGTCGCCGTTGCGCGCAGACGCCGCCGACTCCACGAGCAAAACGTCGCCAGGCATAAAGCCGACGTTCATCATGCTGTACCCTTCCACGCTCACTGAAAAGAAACGCGAGTTGTCGGCACGGCGGCCCACCGAAGGGAACGGAACAAAATCGCCCGACGCATTTTCAATGGCTTCCAACGGATTTCCCGCCTGCACGAGCCCCAAAAGAGGCGCGAACACGAAGTCGTCCATGGCTTGCACAACATCTTCGAGACGAATGCGCGAGTCGCCCACACCCCGGCGCACAATGGGCTCGGCTCCAGGTGAGGCCTTTGCCGAGCGCCCAAAGGGCACCGGCGAACCTGAAGCGGGTGAACCTGAGGCCGCCAAAGGCGCTCTGCCCACAAACGATTCCCGGGCGGTTGAGGTGGGCACCAGCTGGCGCGACTTGCCCGGTGTGGGGGGCATCAGAGCCCCTTTCTTGCGCAGGGCGAGCACGACATCTTGCGCACTGCCCACAGCTTTCCAGCCGAAATGCGACGCAATTTCACGCAACGTGGGCGGCATCCCTGTCTCGCCCATGGTGTGAAGAATGTACTCCATGACCTTGCATTGTAGCTCGGTGAGAGGTACCATACAAAAGTATCCTATACAGAAAAGAAGGCAATCATTCGGGCCGACTCTGAACAAAGGGTTACACGACCACCTTACAAATATCAAGGAATTCAGACCCCATGCCCATACAGCCTACACAAGAATCGGCCATACAGGCTTCCCTCGCCTTCGCCAAACCCTTGCGTGTGCGCTTGGTCACGCCGGCTCGGTTTGTCACTCCCATCAAAATTGTTTTCGTCGCGCGCTCCCCTCACACCCCCTCTTCCTCAGTCTCCCCCCTTCCCGCTCCCTCCACACGAAAACGCTCTGGAAACCGTAAGGCGTCCACAGCCCTTTCTCGTGCCCACCCCACACCCTGCCCCTTCTGCTGAACGTCGGCTGAGCGCGTGCCCTTCTCCCCCCCCCCCTGTCCGCAGTCTTTTGTCTGTCCCCTCACGTGGAGGCTTCATGAGCATCGAGCCGCACTGGTCTTTGTCCGAAGCAAAAGCCCGCCTTCTGGAAATCCTCGAGCGGGCACACGCCCTTCCTCAGGTCATTGCCGACGCCGGTCGTCCGTGCGCCGTCGTGCTTTCTTTGCGCGACTTCGAAGACATCTCCGGCTTCTCGCGCAGGCGCCTTCGGAATCTGCTTCTGGCGCACGAGGAAACTCAAAAAGGAAAGCCTACTGCAATCGATCCCTGAACGTCCCGCATAAAATTAGGCCAGCTGCAGGACGGGGAGATGAATTTTCTTCACGAATTGAAGGACGGCGGCATCGGCCGTAGCCAATCGGCAATGCTCTATTTGAGCTGTCGCCACAATAAACCTGTCCGCTGGGTCGGAGTGAAAGTCATCACCTATCATCTGGCTCTGCAAGGCAACGCGCCCATCAATGGGAAACACAGTGAGACCTGGGATCAAAAGAGCATTTCGCACCCATTCCTCTAACGAAACACCCGGGGCAAGGTAGCGCTTTTTGCGCATGAGCATGGCAATCTCGAAAACGCTCGTTGCCGACAGACGAAGTTGGTGCGCGTTGGAGGCCTTTTGAATCGCTTTTCGGGCAGCGGCGTTCAGTCGAGGGCTGTCTTCAATGATCCAAATCCATGCATGAGTGTCGAGAAGCAGCGTTTCGGGCTTTTTCATTTCCCCTCGCTCTCTTTCACAACCTGCCATTCATCAGCACACGCTCCCGGGGTGAGAAGCTCCTCGTCCGGAATGTGGAACGTTCCTTTCATGGCGCCAAAAAGCTTGATTTCTTTCGGCGGATCCACGGGCACGAGCCGTGCCACTGCCTTGCCTCGTTTTGTGATAACGACCTCTTCGCGCGTTTTCGCGATGCGGTCCATGACTTCAAGGCACGACGCCTTGAATGCGGTTGCGTTCATCTCTGCCATCACAAATCTCCTGTAGCGCACCTACCTGGTCACTTGCATATGACCTTATCGGAAACCTTTTGTCCAGCCTTAAATTTTGTTTGCCGGGGTAAAGGACGTGGGGAAAATCAGCGCCCCGTCACTTCTTGAATTCCGTGCGGAACTTGTCGTCTAAAAAGAAGTTCCGCTTGGGGCTTTCTTCCTTGCATCCGCATTTTTCGTCACAAACGATTTTATAGAAAACAACGTCGTCGGGATTCGAGAAAAAAGCGGGCGCACGTCCATTTTCTTCCAGAACGACGGCGGGTGAAAGTTTCAAGTCGCCGGGCCTCGGCGACACCAGCGTTTCTTTGCGCAAACCTGTTTCGTAGGCGAACGACAGCGTCAACCAACCGCCTGTGGCCATGTAGGTGTCGTAATAGTATTTCGCGAAGCCCGCACAGGCGGCTTCCGCTTTCTTCGTGTCTTTGCAGGCTGAGTCGGCTTTCAGCGAGCACCACACTGCCGTGGGGCGCGTGTACGACAAGGGCGCTTTGCCGCCTTCGGTCATGGGTGTGAAGGTCGCTTTCGCACTCCCCTTGGCAGGAATCACCAAGGGGCCCTTGTCCTCGCCCGCCCTGGCAAGAACAGACGTTTGCCCTGCACGCTGAAGGCGGCTGCCGCTGGGCATCACCGTCAGAGGGTCTTCCCCCAGGTTTTCAAACTTGGCGTCGAAGGCGTCGCAACGAGGGCCCGAACAGGAGTGCGAAATCGAAACTCGGAGAGTGCCATCGTCGAACGACTCGGCATCCACAGGAAGCATGGCCCCCGTTGAGCGCACGCCTGTGCTCAAGCAAGCCGTAAACGACAGCGCCATGACGGGAATCAAGAGACCACGGAAAACCAGAGAGAACTGCATAGAAAGGTGCCCTCGCACAACAACAGCCAGCCTGGCACTTCCCCGAAACAGGATGGCGCCAAGCGAGGCCTCAGGATACCGTGACTTGGCCTGGTCATCGATGTGAGGAGAAATGACACAAAAAAACCGAACCCTGTCCCTTTTGCGCACCCTGGGGAGCACCGCCGTGCGCGCAGGGGCCGAAGCGCTCAAAAATCAGCTCTCGGGCAACGCCTCGAAAAACGCCGCAGGAGCCGCGGCCCTGGGCGGGCTTGAAATGTCGCAGGCCGCTTTGAGACTTGTGCGAGGCCTCGACGAACTCAAGGGGGCGGCCATGAAAATGGGCCAGCTCTTGTCGCTTGTCGACGACACCATGCTCCCTCAAGGCTGGAAGCAGGCTCTTGTCACGCTTCAGTCGCAAGCCACAGCCAAGCCCTTTGCCGAAGTCGAGCCCCTTTTGCGCGCGGAACTTCCTCACTACGAAAAACACCTGGTTTCACTGGAACCCGAGGCCCTGCACGCCGCGAGCATTGGACAGGTTCACAGGGGTGTGTTGGCCAACGGCACACGCGTGGCGGTGAAGATCCGTTACCCCGACCTCGAAAAATGGGTGCGTTCCGACATTGTTTCTTTACGTCGCATGCTGCGCTTGGCCAACGCCATTCCCTCCGATGGCGACTTCGATGCGGTGTTCGCACAGGTCGAAAAAATCTTCCTGCAGGAAATCGACTTTGCCCAAGAGGCGGCAAACTACGTTTTGTACCGCGAGCATTTTGCTTCTGACCCCGGCGTGGTCGTGCCCCGCGTCATTGCCGAACTTTCCACACGCAATGTTCTTGTGACGGAATGGGTTGACGGTCTCGGACTCGATGCCTGGATGAGCACCCCTTCCCAGGAAGGGGCAACGCCTTCCACTGTCACAAGAACAGCCGAAAGCCGCGCCGCCGTGAGCGCGCACATTCTGCGCGTGCTTTTCGAAGAGCTTTTTGTTCTGGGAAGGGTGCAAAGCGACCCAAACCCGGCAAACTTTCTGGTGACCCCGGAAGGCAAGCTTGCGCTCCTCGACTTCGGTGCCACGCAGGCCCTGCCTCTTGCGCTGGTCGAAGGGTACCGTGCCCTTTCCAGGGCCTGCCTGCAGGGCACCAAGCCCGACATTCTTGCGGTGTCGGAAGACATGGGATTTCTAAAGCCCAGCGACTCGCAGGCCGGTCGCGATGCCTTTGTTTCCATGCTCGCCATTGCCACAGAACCCTTCGAGCACGGCGAATTCGACTTCGGCACCGCGAAACTCGTTGCCCGCATGCGGGGCTTGGGAGTCACGTTCGTGCGGGAAGTGGGGTTTCGCCCCCCACCGCCCGAAATCGTGTTCCTGAACCGACGGATTTTGGGCACCCAACTCACACTCGAACGCCTTGCGGCGTCTTTTGACGCACGCAGGGTTTTGCAGCCGCACCTATTGAACAGCACACCTTGAAGCATGCTTTCCTGCGGCAAACGACTGAGCTAAAGCGCGCATCCTCGTGTCGATTTTATTTCGAAAATCCAATGCCGACTCCCGCACGAAGGGCTCTTACTGTTGGCGACTCTCGTGCAAAATCATCGTTCATTATAACACTCTCTAAGCCACCTGGTTGTTCCAACGTTTTTTTGACCATCGGCCTCATTGCACTGTCGTAATATCCGAAACTCTGCAAGGTTTGAAGGCCATTTTCGTCGCTGCCCCAGTTCTCAATTTTATAAGTGTCATCTGCTTCGTTCCAAAACTTTCTCTCGATCACAAGCCATGCGTCGCGTCCATCTGCCAATTTTTTCTTGATTAGAGTTTCTGTTACATTACCGACCTTTTTCGTAATTCTATTCTTTTCCGGAGTTTTTGCAAGTCCGGGGTTGAACTCGACGGTCACATTGACCACCGCACCACTTGATGTGATTTCATGAAACACACCGTTGTAAGGTCCGCTAATATATTCTTTTATCTTTCTGGTTCCACGATCATAAATAACGTAACAGCCTTCCTTAGACTCCGTGCAGGGGGCTTTAGGATCTGTTTTCTCTTTCTTTCCGTCTTTTTCTGGTGGCGTCTTCGCGCCACCCCCGCCATTCCTTGTTTCTTTTCCTTTCCTCAGTTGCTCTTCAATAACGAGTAGTCTCTTTTGCGCTCTTTCAATTCTCTCGTCTGCTTGTCTTAAGTTCTCTGACCGAAATCCAAATTCTCTTTTCTCGAGTTCATTCGATGCCGTGTTTTTGAAAAAGGAACCCGCGGGGACTGTGCAATCCCACGCGGCACGGACATTTTCATTCGCAAGTCTATTCACGCAGCCGTACGACTCAGCGAGAAATTTGTCAGAGATGGCCAATTTTTGACGAGCTTCCTCAAATTTCGAGATCGCTTCGTTCCGAGAGACTTCGAGGTATCCACCCGCGGCAAGTTGTTGATCGAGATTTCTTTTCTCTGCCTCCAAGGCTGCTTCCTTTTGCGCGTCGACAGCACTTGTCTCTGAACCCGAACCCGCCTGATTTTGCTGACAGGCAAGGAGGAGCAAAGAGAAGCCAGTAAAGGTCACAATTGAAGATATTCGACAGGAAAAATGAAAATTCAAAGATGAAAATCTCTTGCTCATAGAATTCCTCGCCTCCGCCAAAATCAATAAAAACACAGGGCAAGCTAAAAACACCAACCGCTTATGAAATCGGCAATTCGATCCTTTCCTGAAGCGAAAAGTGTTCCGTCGTTGAGAAATGCCGGTAAACGCTGATGTCTTTTTGATTTTCATCAACTTGCGTTTCGACATTGTTGAAGTTGTAGCAGTGCGTTGCCGCGATCGACCGGAAGCGAATTTGCCGTTTTTACAGGGAGCTGGGGGGAGGGGGTAGACATAATTGCTGGGTAACTAAAGTTTTCGGGTAGGCCCTAAAGAAAGGCTGTTGATGGTCAGCGATTCTTTCCCGGTAACTCTCCAGCGATTCTTTCACCCTACCTTTCGGAGGGGTCTTGGCGACTCGTTAAGGTCGCTGTTGCCTTTCTTGACACGCTCTCGAAAATTCGGATTTCCTTGGACCGTCGCCGGTGCGACTTGTACAAGTACGGTGCGGCCTTCGACGAAGACGGCCCATCGG
>JADCJN010000263.1 GCA_020247005.1 Silvanigrellales bacterium | reverse complement strand
CGCAGTCTCATGGGGCTGCCGCAGTCGGAGGCCCTCAATGCGTTTCTTGTCATTGTGCAGGGCGGTGCTATTTTGGCCGTCATTTCGGTGTTTTGGCGGCTCTTTTTAAAATGGCTGAAAGCTTGGCTTCAGTTTTTTGTCCATGGCCGCAACCCTGTTGCGCTGTTGCTTGAAGCCGAAGAAAACACGGTGTCTCTTGTGGCCGCAGAGGGTCCTGCTCTGCGGGCGCAGAGCCTTGCCGTGGTGCTTTCGGTGCTTCCGTTCGCGCTGGTAGGGTTCTTGGCCAAAGACTTCGTGAAGTCACTTTTCTCGCCGAACGTCGTTGCGTGGGCGCTCATTGTGGGCGGTGTGTTCATTCTTGTTTCAGAGCGCTTTCTCGCTCGCCACACAAACGAACGGCCCACAAAAGACTTTGGCTTCAAAGATGCGATTCTTGTTGGCATTGGCCAATGTCTCGCGCTCTGGCCGGGGTTTTCGCGGTCTGCGGCGACCATTCTCTTTGCGCGCTTTGGTGGCTTTTCACGTTCTGCCGCGGCGGAAATCAGTTTTCTTGTTGGACTCCCTACACTGTTCGGTGTGGCCGGTTATGAAGCCATGAAGGAATGGCGGCACCTCGACGCCACGTGGTGGAGTTATTTGGCCGTGGGAATTTTCGTAGCGTGGGTTGTTGCGTACGTGTGTGTGAAGACCTTCGTGGCATTTTTACGACGCTATCCTCTGTCGGTGTTCGCTTGGTACCGCATTGTGGTGGGTATCGGAATTCTTTTGTACTTCCGGGCCTGAGTCAGCAGCCTCACATTTTTTTTCGCGACCCCTCTGTAACCAAAGACACAGAACCAGACGTATGTGGCTCTGTGTCTTTTTTTGAGGTGCGCAAAAAACGACAGAGGGGTTCCTTATGCAAAAGAGTTCTGCGTTTCTTCTCGGCCTCACTTTTTTTTCCAGCGTGCTTTTCTCTGGCGTAGTGTTCGCGTTCGACCACTCCCACGGGGAATGGTCGAAAATTTTGAAAGAACATGTGAAAGTCACTGACGAGGGGCGCATCACGCGTTTGAATTACGCAGCATTGAAGAAGTCTCCACGAGCCCTGGAAGCCTACACCAAAGGTCTTTCGAAGGTGTCAGAAGCCGAGTTCGCAGCTTTTTCCTTTTCGGAACGGAAAGCGTTTCTGGTGAATGCCTACAATGCATTCATTGTGAAATTGGTGGTGGAAAAATACCCCATAAAATCGATAAAGAGCATTGGAATTCCTTTTGTTGGACCTTGGAAGTCGAGTTTCATTCCACTCATTGGAAAGAGCTTAAGCCCAGACGATGTTGAGCATGGTTTGCTCAGAAAAAAGTACCCCGATCCGCGCATCCATGTCGCTGTGAATTGTGCGTCGGTGAGTTGCCCTGCACTGCGACCCGAGGCTTTTGTGGCAGCCAAGCTCGATGAGCAGCTCGAAGAACAAGCCAGGCTCTTCTACTCGAACCCAAGAGAGGCCGCGTTCTTTCCTGCGACTCGGGAATTGAAGCTCAACAGCATCTTGAAGTGGTTCAAGGAAGATTTTGTGAGCCCGGGAGACTCATCTCCTGTGACTTACGTGGCGAAATACCTCCCAAGCCTTGCGCAAGAGCTCGCTTCTGGGAGGGTGCGCGCGGCCGACGTGAATGTTCGTTTTCAAGACTACGATTGGGGACTCAATGACAGCATTTGACGGAAAACTCAGGGAATCCGCGTCCACATCGTGGACCGTTGGCGTGAGTGCTCGCACGCTATGAAAGAGCGCCTGGGCAGGCTGCCACGGCCTTGGTTGAGCGCTCTGTGCCTGGCGACCTGCCTCCTATTTTGCGGGCTTTCTTGGGCAAGCGCCTTGAGTTTTGCAGCACCCTCCCGAACTTTGCTCTTGGGAATTCTGTGCGCCGCCTATGTTGCCGTCACACCTTTGTATTTTGCAACAAGGCGTTCAACGTCTCCCATTCTTCCTTGGCATTCTGGAGCGGCTCTTGCTTGCCTGCTCACACTTCTCACGCCGAGTCTCTTGCAAACCGATCAGCTTCGTTACCTTTGGGATGGCCTTCAGTCTTATAGTGGGGCGAATCCGTTCCGCCTGACTCCAAGCGAGGCTTTGGCTAAGGCCGGAGCCAACGCGCCGTCGTGGGCGGCTTTCATCAATCACCCTGAGTTGTCTACAATTTATCCGCCCGGTGCGCAGTTGGCGTTTCTGGTGGGCACGGTTTTGAATCCTCTGTTCGTGTCTCACGCCGTATTGGAGTGGGCGCGCCCATGGCTTGACCAACTCCCGCGCACCTTTTTTTGGCCGTACGAGCTTGGATGGCGCTGCGTCGTGGCACTCAGCGTTTTCACAACCGTGTTCCTCCTTCGAAGGACCCGCTGGGACTTTCTTGTGTTCCATCCTCTTTTTTTTCTTGTGGTCGTTATGAACGTCCACGTCGACGCGCTCGTGCTTCCCTGCCTTGTGTGGATGTTTCGTCCCGCACAAAAGGATGTTTCGCAGGGGGTGGCTCTAGGGCTCGGTGTGCTTGCTCGTTGGACGCCCCTTCTTTTTACGCCCGCCGTGTTCATCTCTTGGCGCAGACACGCAGGAGTTCGCCTCGCCCTTGTCGCGTTTGCCGTGGCGTCGTTGCTTGTGGCGATGGGTGTCGCGTTGTATTGGCGCGGCGCGGAAGGGCGTTTCTTCGCGTCGACAAAAGTTTATGGCGAGCACTGGATGTTCTTTGGCTACCTTCATCGGCTGGTGTCCGATGGTCTTACCCTCGTGGGGTTTGCGCAACAGAGCATTCTCTTCGCAAAAATTTCGCTTGCGTTGGGTTTCTGCGCATTCGTCTGTTTTGTCTTGCGCCGACAGCTTCAACGCGTGTTTTCTCTCCGCCTCACGTGCCTTCTTGTTTTGTGCGGCGCACTCGCTATCTCGCCCACTCTTCACCCTTGGTATCTTCTGAGTCTGCTTTGCGTCGGACTTCCCTACATGAAAACGCTTTGGTTTCCGTGGGTGTGGCCTTTGCTCGCGCCCGCGAGTTACGCTTTTTACGTTGATGGAAAAGATCCTCTCGCTGTTCGCCTCGTTGTGTATGCCATTGTGACGTTGACGTTTGTCGTCGATTTCCGTCGCCTCTTTCGATCGAGGACCGCTCTGCATGCCTGAACTCATCGTCCTCATTCCTGTGTATCAAGAGCTTGAATGGATAAATGGCACCTTTGAGTCGCAATGGAACTTTCTTCACGACCTTCCCGAGACTGTCTTTTCGAAAGTTCTCTTTCGTTTCTGCGTGTGGTCGCCTTCTCTCGACACTCCCGTGTTGCGGGCGTTGCAAAACGCGATTTCGAAATGGCCCAAGAGGGCGCGGCGCGAAGTCGTGTGGGGTTCTACCGGAGAGCCCTCGGTTGTGGGTTCGTTGCGTTTGGGTTTTGAACCCGACGCACCGAGGGCTTTTCTTCTTCTCTGCCCTGTCGACTGCACTCCAGGGCCAAGGGGGCTTCAAGAGGCCATCGCCTTTGCGCACAACGGGTTGCCCCGAGGTGCGCTGGCGCACGAGCCGCTGGAGTTGTCCAAGGACACATATCAATGGGCTCTTTTTCCAAAAAGCTACGATCGCGGAGGTCTCATGCGTCTTTCGGCGCTGATTCAAAACACGTTGGTGTTGCCTTTCCTGGGCGCAGCCTGTTGGACCAACCTCTTCGTAGTTTCGTCGGAGGCGTTTGACGCCCATTTTTCGAGAGGTTTTTTTCTGGAGGACCTTCGGGCGAATGGGGCACTTCGCAAGTCGTTGGGAAAACCGTATCGTTTTCAAAGCAAGGCTTTGGTGAGTGCGCGTCGCTACGCGAAACGAGGGCCTCTCCGTCAAATGGCGACCAATGTGTTCATTTTCGTGCGTTACCTCCTGGGCCGCTTCGACGAAGGTGCTCTGCGGCGTGTTCATGAAGGCAGAGCGTTTGCCTCCGAAACTCCCAAGGGCTCTGATTGAGGAGGTCTCGTGTCGACGATAGGGATCTTTTGGTTTGCGAAGCTTTTCTCGGTTGTTGTTCTCGTTTACCGGCTTTGGTTGGGTCGAGTGAGCGACGCGTGTTCTTCGGGAGAAGACGACGTCGGCGAAACGCCGATGGTGTGCGTGCAGCTCCCGCTTTTCAATGAGCTCGGACAGGTGGCCGGACTGCTTGGCGCCGTGGGAGGACTCGAATGGCCTTCGGAAAAATTGGTCATTCAGATTCTCGACGACTCCAACGACCCTGCGTGTCGTTCTGAAGTCGACGCTGCCTTCCGTGCTTTGCAGGCTCGGCGTCCCGATTGGACCGTTCAAGTTCTGCGCCGCCCTTCAAGAGAAGGGTACAAAGCCGGTGCCCTGAATGCGGGCGTCCAGGCGTGTCCAGAAGCTTCTTTGTTCGCGCTCTTCGATTGCGATTTTCGACCCGCTCGCGACTTTCTGGAAAAAATGGTGCGTGAGTTCCACAGAGAGCCGCGCGTGGCGGCCGTTCAGGCACCGTGGAGTTTTCGCAATCCCAAGGAAAATTTCCTGACGCGGCTTCAAACCGTGTTGCTTGGCGTGCATTTTCACGCAGAACATCACGGCCGCCAGGCGCGCCGGTGGGTGCTAAACTTCAATGGTACCGCAGGCCTTTGGCGGCGTGAGGCGCTGGAAGCCCTGGGAGGGTGGTCGGCCGAGACAGTGACCGAGGATCTCCTGCTCAGTTACCGAGCCGAACTTGCTGGATGGCGCATTCGCTACACAGAGGTGGTGCACTGCTCTTCGGAACTTCCTTCGACACTTGCGAGTTACCTGGTGCAGCAAAGACGTTGGGCAAAAGGCCATGGACAGGTTCTTCGGCTTCTCGGATCAAGCGTGCTGCGGAAAACGGGTTGGGGAGTGGCGAAGAAGTTTGACGCTCTGTTTCACCTCCATTCTTATGGCGTCTCTGTGTTGCTGGCAGGTCTCCTTCTTGTGCTGCCCTTTTGGGTTGCCGAAAGGTCGACTTGGGCCGCGCAGTTGGCCGCGTCTTCGCCAGAACGTCTGGCCGATGCGGGATTGTGGTTGATGAGTGCGACTTTCTTTCTCGTCTTCTTTTCTCGCCGCAGGCTCTCTGAAATGTCTCTTCAGGCGACCCTCAAAGAACGTGTGGCGTCTGCGGGCATCCTTCTTCTTTTCCTGCCGTACCTGTCGGTGCTTATTTTGCCGCGTTTCCTGGTCGGGCTGTTCACCCGCAAGAAAGGCTCCTGCAGTGCTGTGTTTGAACGGACGCCCAAAGCCTTCAGCGCAGGCAAGGAGCGGTGTGAAGTGGGGAGAGGCGATCGCGTCTGCGTCTGGGCCTTGTCTGCCTATTTTCTTGTGGTGAGTGGGCTTTGCATTGTGGGTGAACTTTGGTTCCTGGCAGCGACATTTGCGGTGCAGGCCTTCGCTGGCCCACGCCTTTTGGTAGAGGGCGCACGGAGTGAGCCTTTGCCTGCTTTCAGAACCGCGCTCGACACCCGCCGCGTCGTGATTGATGGAGAAGGCACATGAACGAACAACAACACGCCCCAAAGGGTGCCAGACGCACTCGCATAGGGCTTGCGATGATGGTGAAGACACCAGGGGTGTCGGCGGTGAAAACGAGGCTGGCGAAGGACGTTGGGAGCGCCGCAGCGGAAGCTTTTTATTTCTGTTCGGTGAGCGTCCTCTCAACCACCATGGAATGCGCCAGGATTCGGTGTGCGGCTGGCGTTGAAGTCGTTGGTTGGCCCGAAGACCTTGGCATCGAGCTCCATCCCCACTTTGCAGTCATGGAAAAATCCGAGCTGAAAAACCCACTGTGGTCGAAATTTCCCACTCTGTGGCAAGGGGAGGGCGGGCTCGGTGAAAAACTCGACACCGTTTACTCGTCGCTTCTTGGGGAATTTGACGGGGTCATCATCATTGGAAGCGATCTTCCGCATCTGGGTGAGCACAGCGTCGTGTCGACAGCCGCAGCGCTTGGAAGTAACCCTGGAGTTTTCCAGGTAGGCCCTACCGATGATGGTGGCTTCTTTCTTTTTGGGGGGAGCACATCCCTTTCCCGCGAAGTTTGGGAGTCGGTCCCGTACTCCAGCAGCCAGACGTGCGCCGCGCTGTTGAAGGCCATTGAACCTTTGGGTCCGGTGAATCTCCTCTGCTCCCAATTCGACATCGATGAAGGGTGCGACCTTGCGCGATTGCAGTCGAATTTCGGCGCGCTTTTGCGCCATGCGCCGGAACTCCAAGCCTTTCAGCAAGAAAGCTGGTTTCATGCGACAGCTGCGTTGCGACATCAGGGCAAAGAGGACGTGCCATGAAGATCGTCATTGTCGGCAATGGCGTGGCGGGTACCACCTGCGCACTCGCAGCACGCGAACGAGACAGCAAAGCTGACATCACCCTGGTGGGCGAAGAGTCCGACTATTTCTTTTCCAGAACGGCACTCATGTATGCGTTCCTCGATCGCCTGTCGCGCCGCGAACTCGAACCCTATGAACGCGGCGTTTATTCCAAAAAGCGGCTTCGGCTTGTGCGCGACAAGGCCGTAGATCTCGATGCCGTGAAACAAACTCTCAGCCTGAATGGAGGAGAGGTCCTTGCGTTCGACAGGCTCGTGCTTGCGACCGGATCTAAGGCGAATTTTTTTCCTTGGAAAGGTCTTGAGCGAGAAATGTCGGCTGCAACCGGCGAGAGTCACCTCGCTTCAGGCGTCGTCCATTTCGTAGGTCTGCAAGACCTGGATGTGTGTGAAGCCCTTGTGCCCAGCACGAAGCGTGCAGTGGTTGTGGGAGGGGGCCTCATCGGCATTGAACTTGTCGAGTGCCTTCTGCACCACGGGGTCAAAGTCACGTTCCTTGTGCGTGAACCGTTCTTTTGGCCTGTTTCTTTGTGCGCCGAAGAAGCTGCATTGGTTTTGGAAGAAATGAAGCGACACGGCGTGGACGTGCGTTTGGGCGACGAGCTCGCACGGGTGGAAAAAGGTCCCGATGGCCGTGTTTCTAAGGTCGAAACCATGCGCGGGGAAACACTTTTCTGCGAAATGCTCGGCCTCTGCGTGGGTGTGAAGCCCAACGTCGCAGCGTTTCAAAAAATGTCGACTCCGCCGCGCACCCGGCGTGGATTTCTTGTTTCGCCGACGCTAGAAACGAGCCTACCAGGAGTTTTTGCTTGCGGAGATTGCGCGGAAATCCTTTCCGCCGGACCCGACGGCGCTGTGAATTTCGAGAGTCCTGGACAAGCGCTGAATGAACTTATTTGGTATTCAGCGAAGCGCCAGGGAGAGCTTGTGGCCCAGAATCTTTTTGGCGACGCTTTGGTTTACGAGCCTCCGCTGTTTTTCAACAGCTCCAAATTTTTCGACATGGAATACACCACGGTAGGCGACGTTGTTGCTGCAAGCCGCACGAACCCCTCGTGGTTCGCTGTGGCCCCCAATGGGAGGGCGAGTCTTCGCGTGGTTCACGCTCAAAACAAGGTCGTTGGATTCAACGTTCTTGGGGCACGAGTCGATCATGGCATCCTGGCGAAATGGATTTCCGAGAAGCGGAGTGTGGACGAGTGCATGGAGCGTTTTAAGGAGGCCCAGTATGACGTGGAATTCGGCCGGGTGCCCGTGGAGTCTTTCGCGCGGCGTGAACTTCCACCCACCGAGGTGAAACCGTGAAGAAGCTCGGGTGGGCCGCAAGCGCCCTGCACAGCGTTAAGAATAGAGGGCTCCTTGGCTGGCTGTTGAGCGGCGCTCTGATTGCCTTTTACGTCATTCTTTATTTCGACGATAAGGTGTTGCCTGGCGGGCAACTGGACGCGTTCGCTAGGCACTTCTTTTGGTTCCTTCCGAAGGCGGCGACTCCCGGCAAATGGACTTTTTATGGGTTCCTTTATTCCGTCGCCATGGTCGTCGGTGGCTCTTGGGTCCTGTGGAAGTATCGTCATAACAAATATCAAATTGTGCGAACGTCGGTCGTCATGCTCATTCAAGTGAGTTTTGGCTTCTCGGTGCCCATACTTCTGAAAGTGTTTTCTCAACCCGAATATTATTTCAGCTATTTTTGGCCGCTGAAATTTGACTACTTTCAGCCGTCCACCATTGCGAGTCAGCCGCTTCCCTTTATCGTTTATTCTTTCGTCGGTTCCTTGCTCTTTGTTCCCATTATGACTCTTCTTTACGGAAAGCGTTGGTATTGCTCGTGGGTGTGCGGCTGTGGGGGCTTGGCGAACACCTTTGGCGAGCCTTGGCGGCACCTGGGCACGAAAACGCAAAGGTCGTGGAAGTTCGAAAAAATTTCGATACACACCGTGCTTGTCATCTGCCTTTTGACCACGGCTCTGTATGCCGTGGGTGCCTTAGCCGACCTCAGTGCTTACCCTCGGTTTCAGTCGGGTGCGGAGTCGGTGAAGGCATTTTATGGCTTCGCTGTTATTGCTGTTCTGAGCGGTGTTCTGGGAACGGGGCTGTACCCGCTTGGTGGCACGCGCGTGTGGTGTCGTTTCTTTTGTCCGATGGCCGCATTGCTCGGGCTCATTCAAAAGCTCGGGCGCTATCGTATTCGTGTGAAGAAAAATATGTGCATTTCGTGCGGCCTCTGCACGAAGTACTGTGAAATGGGTATTGACGTGAGATCCTATGCCCAAGCAAATTCTGACTTCACGAGGGCGTCTTGTGTCGGGTGCGGACTTTGCGCGGAGGTGTGCCCGCGGGGAGTGCTTCGGCTCGAGAACCGCTGGCCCCTCGACCCACCCGAGGTTTCCTTCGTCGATATACTGAAGCAGCGTGCTGCTGTTTCTCAGAAAGGGTAATTGGAGTCGGCAAGGATCTCCGCCGCGCGTCCTGTTTCGTTCACTGTGCGTTGCGACAAGACGGGAGTGGTGTCAACGTAGCCGAAGTGTCGAACAATCCACGAACGCGTCGATTCGGCGAGCGGCACTTCAATGCCGGCAAAACCAGGTCGGGTGGAGGGTTTGGGTGAATATGCGTTGCTAGGAGATTCCGAGTTCGAGAACGCGCGTCGGCGTATCCACGTCTCGCTGGCGGGATCGAGGGCCTTGGTCAATGCAAGTGTCGGTGAGAAGTCCGCGTGGGAAGCCCGTTCGGCCTTCACGCCAAACGACGGGCCAAGGGTCTCGACAGCAAGTGCGCGCAAGGGTTGCGCCGAATGGCAGCTCACGCAGTCGCCCATGCGCTGGTTAAAGACATAAGGGTTCTCGATGTCGAATGTGGAGGCGAGCCCTTGGGCGAGTTCAGATTTCGCCGAGGCATCGAGTCCGTCGAAGCGTGCGGTCGAAGACTTCATCTTTTCCTCGAACAGGCTTCCGAGCCGTTGGCCGAACTCCAGAACGCGGAGGTCTTTGTTCCAACTGGCTGGAAGTCCATCGGCATCGAGGATGCGAGTCTTTGCCTCGACCGAGGGGAAGTAGAGGAGGGCACCGAGGTTCGCCTGGGTCACGGCCTGCACGTCACTGCCACCCACGAGCGGTATGCCGGCACGCTTGATGGTGCGGCCCTGTCCTTCGCCCGAGAACGTTGCGGTCGAGAAGTCCCATTGGCTGCCGCCGTTGCTGGGGGTGGAGAGTGCGAGCTCGTGCAAGTGGAGTCCTTGGGTGGTCGCGCGCACGAAGTCGGCAAAGGCCTTGAGGTCGCCGCGGGTCTTGAGTCCCGGGTGAGGAGCGGCGACGCGACTCGTGTCGGCCCCTCCGGCCTTGGCGCGATCGGAGAAGGCCTTTACCGCCTGAAGCACTGTTTTGGTCTCAGGGGAATCCGCCTGTGTTTGATAGACGAGGTGGGCAGAGGCATCCCAGAAGGCTGCGCGGGCGCGCACGTTGGGGTTGGGGTGCTTTTCGCGCCAAGGCTGAGCGACGAGTCGCACCTCAAAAGTGCAGCCTTTTTCTCGGAGTTCGACGCAGGGCTCCACTCGCCAGCCGACAACAATCCAGGCGTCGGTGAAGGCGCTCTTCGCCTTGATGTGATCGAAATCTTCGTCTGTTGAGTTTGGCCTCGCTGTCGTCCGCGCTGGCTGCGAAGGAAATGCGACAAGAAACTCTTCGTAACTGAGGAACGAGGAGAGGGGCGCATAGTCCTTCGGAGTGGCCGTGAGTCCTTCCTCCTCCACGGCGCGGGGCTGGGGTGCGAGGATGGTGAGATCGCCTGGCGAGAAACGCGCCTGCGAGGGTGCTCCCGATCGCACTCCGGCGTCGTTGAAACGACGCTGTTTGCATCCGACGGATCCAACCAAGCCGGCGAGGGCGAGCGACAGTGTCGTTGCCAGTGTTTCGTGAGTCCGCATCCGTTTCTTCTCCCTGAGGTGTGTGTGCCCAAGAGAGGATCGTAGGCTGCCTCTTGGCAGCAGCAACAGGTTTGCCAGTCCTTTGACGTGGGACGCTGGTGTGACACCTTGCCGCAAAAGCCTGGTGCCACGACAGTGTCCCACGGCCCTATTTCAAGACGCGTTGCGACGCACTTTGACTTGCGCCACAAGGCTTGCGCCTTCGTGCGTAATGATCATTGGTGCATTCACCACGCCTTCAACCACGCCTGTGGCGAGAATTTCAACACGGTGGCGCGAATGAATTTCGCCCAGCACGCGTCCGCCAATAATGATGGCGCCGACACTGAGGCGCCCTTCGATCTCTGCAGTTTCGCCAATAATCAAGGTGTCGTCGCTTTCAATTTCACCACGGAATTTCCCATTGAGGCGCACCACACCCGAAAATGTGAGCTTCCCTTCGAACTCGCACCCTTCTTCCAGGAAGGCGCGAATGTCGCGGTCGTTTGGCGTGCCGTCGAGCTTTTTAGCTTGAAACATAGCGTCTCTCCTGATCAGCTGTTCGGAAGGCGCGTGTTTGCGAAAGGGTCGCCGAGCAAAATTTTCGAAAGTCGTTCGAGATCGTCGAGTGAAAAGTATTCGATTTCAATTTTGCCCTTATCAGAGGCACCCGAAATGCGCACCTTCATTTGCAAATTGCTCTTGAGCTCTTCGCACAGGTGTCTGAGGTCCGGCGGAAGGTGGTCTTTGAGCACCTTGGGTTCCGCTTTTCCTTTTTTCAAATTCTTCACGAGATCTTCAGTCTGTCGAACAGAAAGTTTTTTGGAAAAGACGAGCTCGCGCACTTTGAGTTGAAGTTTTTTTCCGTCGAGAGCGCACAGTGCTTTGGCGTGTCCTGCGGACATTTTCCTGTCCTTGAGATCTCCCAGAATTTCGTCGGGAAGGGAGAGGATGCGCAGCATGTTGGAAACTGTGGCGCGATCTTTGCCAATGCGGGAGGCGAGAGTTTCTTGTGAATAGTTGTGCTCTTGAACGAGGCGGTGCAGAGCACGCGCTTCATCGACGGGGTTGAGCTCCTCTCGCTGGATGTTTTCAATGAGTGCGAGTTCGAGATCCGTATGTTCCGAAAGGCCACGGACGATGACGGGGACTTTTAAAAGCCCTGCCAGGCTCGCAGCGCGAAAACGTCTCTCGCCCGCGATGATGGTGTATCCGCTTTCGGGGTGTGCTGTTGCAATAATGGGCTGCAAAATACCGTAGGTTCGAATGCTCGCAGCAAGTTCTTCCAAGGTGTCGTCGTGAAAACTTTGGCGGGGTTGGTCTTTCATGGGCCGGAGCAGGGCCAAAGGAAGTTCTTCCACATGCTGGCCGGCACGATCTGCAATTTCTGCGGGTGTCGGAAACTTCCTTGCAACGCCAGCTAAATGCTCTGTATAATTTTGTTTTTTAGGCTTTTCGTCAAAACCGTCTTCCTGGGGCTCTGTGTCGTTTTGCGCCTTCACGAGTTCGTTTTCCTCGTTGGGCGCCAAATGCGGCGCCAGGAGGGCGCCGAGCCCTCTTCCAAGGCCCGAAGTCTTTTTCTGCATAGGAAGTCCTCCCTGGGGGTTACGGGGCCTCGGCATCCGTGCCGTCGGCTTTTTTCATGGGTTTTGGGCGTTGAGTGCGCCGAATGAGCTCTTGGGTCGCTTCGAGGTAAGCCACGGCACCAGGGCTCTGGATATCGTACAGGAGAATGGGCTTGCCGAAGGAAGGGGCCTCCCCCAATTTCACATTTCGGGGAATCCGAGTGTCGAAAACTTTGCTTTCAAAGTGCTGAACAACTTCGGCAGCCACCTGGTGGCACAAATTGTTCCTGCGATCGAACATCGTAAGAAGTATTCCCTCGATGGCGAGGTCTTTGTTCAGGAACTTTCGAACGAGGTCGACAGTTTTCAGAAGTTGAGAAAGGCCTTCGAGCGCGAAATACTCCGCTTGAAGAGGGATCAGCACACTGTCGGAGGCCACCAACGCATTGACGGTGAGAAGTCCCAGGGCAGGGGGGCAGTCGATGAGAATGAAGTCGTAGCGTTCCGAAACCGAGCTCAGGAGGCATTTGAGTCTTTGTTCTCGCCCGAACGCTGAAACGAGTTCAATTTCTGCGCCGATGAGGTCCTGATTCGAGGGGACGAGATCGAGGCACTGCAGCTCGGTTTGAACGATGGCTTCCGTTGGTTCGCACTCCTGCATGAGGAGTTCGTAGGCCGAAGGCTTTATTTCGCGCGCATCGACGCCCAGCGCGCTTGAGGCGTTTCCTTGCGGGTCGAGATCGACAAGAAGGACGCGATACTCCGCAGCCGCGAGGCAGGCGGCAAGATTTACCGCGGTCGTTGTTTTTCCAACGCCTCCCTTTTGGTTCGAAACAGAGATGACACGTGCTTTCAACATGAGAAAACCTCGGCAAGGGAACAAGGCCTGCAGGAAGGAACAGAAAAAGGAATGCTGGCAACTCTCACTGTCCCATAGACGCGCTTGGGCGAAGTGGGCAAGGGCTGCAGTCTCGGTCGTCCGGCGGAATGTTCCACGTGGAACATTCTTTGTGAGCACGAGAAGTTCAACAGCCACAAAGAAAAGATCGATGTTCCACGTGGAACGCAAGAAAGATGAGCAAGTTTCTTGTTCCACGGCGGGTGTCCTCGTGGATGTCTCTCGCATGCATGAGCGCTTCAAGAATAAGCGTTGCTTTTCCCATTCCCTTCACGCGGGAGGTTTGTCGCATGATTGCGGTCTCGCCCCTTCTTTTTGAAAAGCTCGTTGGCAAAAGGCTCGGAAAGGACGTCGAGAGTGTGCTCGCGACCGGCCGGCAGGGGTTCGACGTTCGCGTTGAGACTCACGAGACGCTCGTCGAGGATGTCTTTGAGCGATTGCTGCTCCGTGCGTCGAACGAAGAGTTCCACACTGTCCACGTCGTCCGGGGCTTTGTCGAATTCCAAGCTCTTCGCCACGCGCAGATGGACGCTCAGCGCTACGAGCCCATTGTGCTCTTAGGGTGTGGGGAATCTTTGGAGGGGGCCGGGTTGGTGGTGCACACTTTGCCCGACCTTGTCGATGTCCTACCCGCCGCCCCAACAGCTATCAAAACCCTCTTGGCTCACCACGGCCTGGAGGTGTTCCTTGGGACGTTCACGCCGGAACGCGTTCGCTCTCTCAAGCCCCTGCTCGAAAAAGGCGCTCTCTCGACGTTCGTCGACGCTGTCGTCCAGGTGGCCTACCTGGAAGGCGCGTGCGGCGATGCCGAGAGGGCTGAGTTGTACCTCCGAGGACTCAGGCGGCCTGTTGCCAGTGACCACTCAACGCCCCTGAGCCCCGAGGCCATCGCTCGGGTTTTGCAGTGGTGCCTCGAACGGGGGCCCTCGCCCCATGTTTTCTTGAAGTGCCTCTTGACGCACTACGCCGTGGAGGCCAAAGGGCTCACGCACGTTCAAGCGAGTCAGTCGCTGGGCATTTCCCGCACCACACTTCAGCTTCACCTGCGCGTCGGTGAAAAGCATGGTGTCGCCGAGGTTTTCGCGGGGTTTCAAAAAGGGTGCGGACGAGACTCGCGCCCCGAAGCCAACTCGGAGTGAAAGCTCTGGCAACTTCCTGCGCGGAGGTGTTGCAGAAAGCCGAGTCGCAAAGTAAGCGAATGGTTGCTTTCTGCAAAGGTCCTCATTTTCACGTGGGTTAATAGCATGGCGGAACTTGGCCTTTTTCCAGACCCCAAAATCCTTGTTATTCAAGGCGTCATTTTTATCGGCGCCCTGGCGAGTGCCAACCATTTCATTATCAAACCCGCTCTGCGCCTGCACAACGAGCGTCGCAAGCGAACATCCGGCGCCGTTGACGGTGCCCGGAACCTTGAACTTCGTGCCGAAGCTCTTGAAACGGCCTATGAAACGGAGCTCAAAGCGCGTAACGAGGAAGCTCGGAATCTTCGCCTCAGCGAAGTTCTTGCAGGGCAAGCGGAAGCCGAGTCCATCCTCTCTCAGGCTCACCACGCCGCACGTGACCATGTGGAGTCGATTCAAACGAAGCTCGACGCAACGGTGAAGGAAGAGCGCGCGCGCCTGCCAGCGCTTGTCGACAGTGTGGCCGAGTCGATTCTGAAACAGTTGGGCGCAGCCACGGCACTGACTTTTGGAGTGTTGGTCGCATTCGCATCTTCACAGGCCAGGGCGGCAGGAGGGGCTCCTGTCGACGTTTGGTACAGCATTTTTTGGCCCTACTTCCAGTTTCTGTGTTTTGTGGCAGCTCTCACGTTCTTTGGCCGCAAAGTCATGGCAGGCATTCTTGAAAGCCGTCGCGACGTGCTGCGCACAAAACTTTCGGAAGCCAAGCAAGCCGTGACGCTCGCGGAACGAAAGGCTCAAGAATACGAAGCCCGCATGGAGAATCTTCAAAAGGAAGTCGCCAGCCTTATTGCCCAGCGCGTAGAAGATGGCGTTCGTGAGCGCAATAAAATTGTAGCCGATGCCCAAGCGGTGGCTGCCACGCTCGTGCGTGACGCCGAGCGCGCAGCCAAAGAGCTTGTGACGAAGGCGCGTGAAGAGCTCCGAAAAGACCTCGTATCCATGGCCGTCGACGCGGTCGACGCCAGGCTGTCTGGCGAAAAGGCAAAGGCCCTCGACGTTCGGCTGAAGAACGAGGCCCTACAAGGTGTTTCTTCCCTGCGGGCCCATTGATGCCCGGGCGGTCGCGCCGGTTTTACAGACGCCACTTCGTTTGCAGTGCAGGTTTTGAACCATCTGTTCCCGCCCACCCTGGGCCTTCAGGAGAGACGCTTTTCAAATGAAAAAGAACGCAGGGCAGATTATCCGTCGCTACGCAGCGGCGCTGTTCGAATCTGCAAACGAGGCATCAGCCGTTGCCCCCATTGCCGAGCATGCCGAGGCCCTTGCCCAAGCCTTGACCCCCGAAGTGTTGAGCTTTTTCGTAAATCCTGTTTTCGCCGATGCGGTGAAACTCGAGACTCTTCGCGAGCTGTCGAAGAGCGTAGGCGCTCACGCTGTGCTCACGAACTTTCTTGCGCTGCTTCTTGCCAACGGTCGCTTCGTCGTGACGGCCGAAGTGCTGCGTGAGTTCCTCCGACTGGCCGACGAAAAGTTGGGTGTTGCCCGGGTTGACCTCGTCACTCCACGCGCCATTGGCGACGACGAGGCGAAGGAATTCGAAAAGGCATTGAGCGATGCTCTCCAGAAAAAAGTAGTCATCAGCAGAAAAATCGATGCGGGCTTGAAGGCAGGCTACGTGGTGAAGATCGGCAACACGGTTGTGGACGCCAGTCTGAAGTCGCGCCTGCAGGGCCTGAAAGAGTCTTTGAGCCAGGGAGTTTGAATCAATGGAACAGATCCGGATCGACGAAATCAGCCATCTTCTGAAACAGAAGATACAATCCTTCGGCCAAAAAGCCGAAGTCTCTGAAACCGGCACGGTGGTGTCGGTAGCCGACGGCATCGCGCGCATTTATGGCCTCGACAAGGCCATGATGTCTGAAACTGTTGTGTTCGAGAATGGCATCAAAGGGCTCGTTCTGAACCTCGAAGAAGACAACGTGGGCGTGGCCATCTTCGGAACGCCTGAACTGGTGTGCGAAGGCATGTCGGTGAAGCGCACTGGTGAACTCAACCGGGTTCCTGTGGGTTCGGCACTCGTGGGACGCGTGGTGAATGCCCTGGGTGAACCCATTGATGGTCTGGGCGCTATTGCGACGAAGGACTTCCGCACGGTGGAAGTGAAGGCCCCCGGTATCATGGCCCGAAAATCGGTGCATGAGCCACTTCAAACCGGCATCAAGTCGATTGACGCGATGATTCCCATTGGCCGTGGCCAGCGCGAGCTCATCATTGGCGACCGCCAGACCGGCAAAACGGCTATCGCCATTGACACCATCATCAACCAAAAGGGCAAAGGCGTGACGTGCATCTACGTCGCCATTGGCCAGAAATTTTCGACCGTTGCTCAGGTGGTTGAAAAGCTCCGCAAGAACGGCGCACTGGAGTACACCATTGTCGTGGTGGCGGGTGCGTCGGAGTCGGCTCCCCTTCAGTTTCTGGCACCCTACACCGGCTGCACCATGGGTGAGTTCTTCCGCGACAATGGCCAACATGCGGTCATTTTTTACGATGACTTGACTAAGCACGCCATGGCTTACCGTGAACTTTCGCTTCTGCTTAGGCGTCCGCCTGGTCGCGAAGCCTATCCTGGCGACGTGTTCTACGTGCACTCTCGTCTTCTGGAGCGCGCGTGCAAACTCAACGACGAACTGGGTGCGGGCTCGCTCACGGCGTTCCCCATCATCGAGACACAGGCAGGCGACGTGTCTGCCTACGTTCCGACGAACGTCATCTCTATCACCGACGGTCAGATCTTTTTGGAAGCCGACCTCTTCAACTCGGGTCTGCGGCCGGCTGTGAACGCGGGTATTTCGGTTTCGCGCGTGGGGGGCTCGGCCCAAATTGGCGCCATGAAGCAAGTGGCAGGCAACCTTCGTCTTGAGCTTGCCCAGTACCGCGAGCTGGCGGCCTTCTCGCAATTCGGTTCTGACCTCGATGCCGTCACCCGCCGGCAGTTGAACCGTGGGCAAAGGCTCACGGAACTCTTGAAGCAGAAGCAATACGCTCCTTATCCGGTGGAAAAGCAGGTCCTTGTTATTTTTGCTGCCATCAACGGGATTATGGACGACGTTGAAATTCGGCACGTGCTGAGCTTTGAGCGTCAAATGCTCAAACATTTTGAAGTGAATCACAAGGCCGCCCTCGACGAGATCGGGAACGGCAAGAAGATGAGCAACGAGCTCCAGGCCAAGCTCAAGGCGGGTCTGGAGGAGTTCAAGAAGAGGTTCGACCCGAATGCCGGCTAATCTCAAAGACCTCAAAGGCCGCATCAAGAGCGTCAAAAGCACCCAGCAAATCACCAAGGCCATGAAACTCGTGTCCACGGCGAAACTCGGACGTGCCCAGTCGAACGTGGTGCAGGCGAGACCCTATTCTCAGGGCCTCTCGCACATGGCCGGTCGTCTTCTCGAAGTCCTTGGCGAAAGTGGGCAACACCCTCTTCTTCAAGCGAACGAGAGCAAAGCGGTCACGGTCGTCGTGCTCTCTTCCGAGCGCGGCCTGTGTGGGGGTTACAACGCGAACGTCTCGAAACAGGCGTTGCGCACCATCGAAGAGCTGGAGTCCTCGGGCCACACCGTGCACGTCGTGTGCATCGGAAAGAAAGCGTTCCAAGTCCTTTCCCGCAAATGGGGCAAGGGTCTTGTTCCCCGCCTGGCAAGCTTGGAAGATGCTCTCGACGCGCCTTCCACACTGGGTGGCGACAAGGGCCTGACTCTCATAACCACTCCTTTCGACAAACCCACCTATGACATGGCATTTCGGCTCGCACGGGGTTTCGAAGCTCTTTTCGAAGAGCAGACCATCGGCAAGCTTGTGCTCGTGTTCAGCCGCTTCCAGTCGGCGCTCACTCAGGTGCCTTCGTCGGAAACCGTGCTTCCCATCGAACCTCCTGTGAAGGCGATGGGAGCCACGGCTGTGGAGCCCATTTTTGAACCGAGCGTGAAAGCCCTCGTGGAAGCGGTTCTTCCCCGGTACCTTGCCAATCGTCTATACCAGGCACTCCTAGAGGCGGTGGCAAGCGAACACGGCGCCCGTATGTCGGCCATGGACAATGCCACACGTAACGCCAAAGACCTTGAGCGCAAGCTCCAGATCACCTATCAGCGTGCGCGTCAGGCGGCCATCACCACCGAGCTTATTGAAATCATCAGCGGCGCCGAGGCGCTCTAACCGTATTTGGAGTCGACAGTCATGAAGGTCGGAAAGATTCTGCAGGTCATGGGCCCCGTCGTGGACGTCCAGTTCGAGAAGGGCGCTCTGCCGCCTATTTTCAACGCGCTTAAAACCACGAACACGATGATCAGCAGCGAGAAAGACAATCTCGTGCTCGAGGTCGCGCAGCACCTGGGCGAGTCTGTCGTGCGTGCCATTGCGATGGACTCTACCGATGGCCTTTGCCGCGGCAACCCTGTCAGCGACACGGGGAGCCAGATCACGGTGCCTGTGGGGAAAGAAGTCCTCGGGCGCATTTTGAACGTCGTGGGTGAGCCCATTGACGGCGCGGGCCCGGTATTGGCAGCCAAAAGCTACCCCATCCACCGCAAGGCGCCTGAGTTCACGCGTCAGAGCACCAAAGTGGAGATGCTCGAAGTCGGCATTAAGGTCGTCGACCTCCTGGCTCCTTACCAAAAAGGCGGAAAAATCGGCCTCTTTGGTGGTGCGGGCGTGGGCAAAACCGTTCTTATTCTTGAGCTCATCAACAACATCGCCAAGAAGCACGGCGGCACGTCGGTGTTTGCGGGTGTGGGTGAGCGCACCCGTGAAGGGAACGACCTCTACCACGAAATGAAAGACTCCGGCGTTCTCGACAAAGTGGGCCTGGTGTTCGGACAAATGAACGAACCACCGGGAGCGCGTGCACGCGTGGCGCTCACGGGCCTTTCGCTTGCAGAGTACTTCCGCGACGAACAAAACCAAGACGTGCTTTTCTTCGTTGACAACATTTTCCGGTTCACCCAGGCGGGCGCGGAAGTGTCTGCTCTGCTCGGCCGTATCCCCTCCGCGGTGGGTTACCAGCCAAACCTTGCCACTGAAATGGGTGAGCTGCAGGAGCGCATCACATCGACGAACAACGGGTCGATTACGTCGGTGCAGGCGATTTATGTGCCCGCGGACGACTACACCGACCCCGCGCCGGCAACGGCGTTTGCGCACCTTGACGCCACCACGAACCTCGACCGCTCCATTTCCGAAAAGGGAATTTACCCGGCTGTGCACCCGCTCAACTCCACAAGCCGCATCCTCGACCCGCAAATTGTGGGCGACGAGCACTACAATGTGGCGCGCCGCGTGCAGCAGATTTTGCAGCGATACAAAGAGCTCCAAGACATCATTGCCATTCTTGGCATGGACGAGCTCTCGGAAGAAGACAAACAGGCTGTGGCTCGCGCCCGCCGCATTGAGCGTTTTCTTTCGCAGCCATTCCACGTGGCGGAGCAGTTCACGGGCAACCCTGGACGCTACGTTCAGATCCAGGACACCATCAAGGGGTTCAAAGAGATCTGCGAAGGCAAGTGGGACCACCTGCCCGAAGCAGCGTTCCTCATGGTGGGCACGATTGAAGAAGCCGTTGAGAAGGCGAAGCGCCTCGCAGCGAACGCCTGACGTACGGGGAGCATGGTTATGGCAGACAAGCAATCGGGCGAAGTGAAGCTCGTCGTTCTCACTCCCACGCGCAAGCTTGTGGATGTGGTGTGCGACGAGGTTTATTTCCCTAGCACTTTGGGACGACTGGGGATCTTGCCTGGCCATGCGGCACTCGTGTGCCAAATGGGCACGGGCGTGCTGTATTTCAACCACGGTGGCACGACGACGTTCATGTCGGTTTCGGGTGGTGTGGCCGATGTGAAAGACAACGTCGTCACTCTTCTGGTAGACGTGGCCGAAGATGCCCCTTCTATCGACGTGTCGCGCGCCGAAAAGGCTCTCCAACGCGCTCAGTTGGCGCGCTCAGGGCGCAATGTGGAGGCCGATATCGCGACAGCAGGGCACGACGAGGCACGCGCCTTGGCGCGCATCGAGGCGGCCACTTTGCACTCCGGTGCACGGAAGGTCTGAGTTTTCCACTTGGTGATGCGTGGTGGTAGTCTTGTGTGCGCGTCCTTTTCGGGGCGCCGTCGTTCTGCGACGCAGCACCAGGCGAGCCTCAAATGACCTCGGACCTTTCTCCTCCCGTTGCCGCTGTTCCTCAGCCCCTGCTTCTCACCGAGCACCTTTCGAAAGGGCCTTCGACGGGGGGGCTGCCTCCCCAGGCAAGTGAGCCTCCCGTGTGGGTTGTTCTCGACACCCGCACAGCGGAGCACGGTGTGAACTCGGGTGTCTCTCGTTTTGTCGTTGGCCTCGCGGGTGGTCTCGCCGAGGTGTTGGCGCTGCGCAACGAAGCGTCGCCTCAATGCATTCGGGTTCTTCTCGTGGGCAAGCACGAACCTCACGCTTGGATCGTTTCGCTTGTGCAGCGTTACCCCCACATTGTGTCGTATTGGAGCGGTGGCCCGGGTGCGCTCACACGCAAAAAGGAAAAACCGGTTTGGCTGTGGCCCTCCCGCGTCGTGAGTGAAATCGCACAGCGCACAGGCGAACGATTTTTGTGGGTCGCCCCGGGAAATCTCGACAGGCCCTTGCTGTGGCCCTTCGGACGTTCGCGCTGGAAGAACCGTCTTGTGCAAGTCGTGCACGACACCATTCCTTTCAAGCAGAAAGGCAGCATGGGGTTCTTTTTCCGAGTGCAGTTTTGCTGGCTCGTGAAAAGAACTTTGGGGTCTTTTCCGCACGTCTTTACCGTTTCCGACCATTCCGCAGCCGATCTTGCGCGCATTGCGCCAAAGCGTCTCAAGCCTGTGGCGGTGGTTGGCAATGGCATCGAGCCTGTTTTTGGGAATTATGGAAAGGTTTTCGGGCCTGATCGCGTCTCGGCACGCTTGCGCCTTTTGGCGCTGTTGTTTCCTCAGGCGGAAGAGCCCTCGCAACGCGGCATGTTTGAGCGGCTTGCGCGTGCACGCTGGGTCGTGAGTGTTGGTCGGTACCAGAAGTACAAATCTTGGGAATCGGTAGAGGAAGCAACTTCTCTTTTGCAGGGGAGTTTTTCTGAAGGAGCCTGGCTTTTGCGTGTGGGTTTGTGCGCACGCGACGCACAGCGGCTTGCGAAAGTGGAAAGTCAGCCATTGGGTTTGGGAACGGTTTTCCCGAGTCTTCACATGCTGGGTTTGCCCGAACTCTCCGACACCCTTTTGTCGGTTCTCTACTCGTTGTCGGACGTCTGCGCGCATCCGAGCCGGGCGGAAGGGTTTGGGCTTCCTCCGTTAGAGTCGGCCTTCTGCGGAACACCCGTGGTGTATCGCAAAGGCACAGCCGTCGACGATCACTTTGCTCAAGGGACGCGGCTTCCCGTCGGCTTTGCGACAGCCCTCGAGTCGAACGAACCGCACGTGTGGGCTCAGGCTCTCGCGGAGGTCATGCAACAAGGCGACAGGCCCGGCACGGAGCTTCACGCTCTGTTCGCGCATCTCGCACGTTGCGAAAGTGCACGAGATTTCATGGGAAGCAGGCTTGGCGCCTCTCGCTACGAGTGGCCAGAGTGCGCTCGACGTTTTCTCGACGCTCTGTTCGCACCCGCGTTGGACGCGGAGGCGCGCACATGAAAGTTGTTGCTTGGGGCTTTTCTATGCCGTCGTTGTGCGAGGCGTTTGCGCGGGAACTCGCCCGACTGCCAGGTCGCAACGATCTTATTCTTCAAATCGACACAGAGACACGCACCATCGACTTTTCGAGCGTACGAGTGACAGAATTTCTGCGCACCGACTGCCGCCAAATTGAGAGTCTTTTGCGCGCTCTGGACGTGGAATCCGATGTCACCGTCGTTTTCGACATGTGGCGTTTCGTGTTGTCCGATGCGTTCGAAGAAAGCATCGATCGCGCGATGCAGGTGGCCCGAAAAGCCTCGCGGTGCCTCTTTGTTTCGCCACACCGCGTCAGCCACCACAGCGTGCTCATGGCTCCCGGGGAAGGCCGCCGCATGCGGCCCTCGCAGCCATCCGATGCCTTTTTGCGCAAGGTGGCGGCCCGGGTGCTCGCATTGCATGAAGGTGTGTTGAACATCGAAACACGCAACAGCGTGGGACTTCTGTGCACGCCGCCACCGGCAGAAGGCTTTTGGAGTCTTCTTGGCCCAAGCTCTCTTCAGCCTGTGAAGCGCTTGGGAGTGAGCTTCGCGCCCCGAGAGTTGCGCCAGTGCCCGGCGGCATTCACCTCAGTCAGCGTGCTCGCGCGCGAGATGTGTCGGCTTGTGGCCCAGCCTTCTGAGGCTGCGGGCGTGCCCGTGGCCCCATGGACGGAAGCCCCCGCGACCGTCGACGTCGCCTGGCCAGAAAATGTGCGGGCGTTCGATTGTTCTTGGGAACGATTCGCGGAGCTTTCCGCACGCAGTGACGCCAGCGTGGGTGGGCCTCTGCCGGCATACGTGAGCGAAGGCACACGGTCGGCGCTGTTGCGCGCGTTCCACGCCTATGCCGCCTTCGAAAAGCGGCGCAGTGGAGATGCCTCGCAGGAGTCGCCCGCCATGGGGCTCTTGTTTCCCCCTGTGGCGGAGGGAAGCCGCACACCGCCGACTGCCTCGGTGTGAAGCTTGACTCACCAGGATGAAAAAAAGTACCTCTCTTGTGTGAGTTCGCCCAAGGAGTGAGTTTTTTTGACGAGCCGCATGCGCGGCTGGAGGTACGAAGATGAGCAAAGTTTCTTTATTCGCAGCGTCTCTGATGGCTTTTGGTGCAGTGACTCCCGCATTTGCCAACGATCCGTTTGGCTTCAATTCCCAATTCGAGTACGCCCTGTGCCGTCCACGGAACCCGATCGTGGGAGAGTATAACTTTTTGAATATCCTCGGTGCAGGCCCCATGGGTGCAACCCGTCAGAATGGGGTTCAAGGCGTCCTCTTTTCGGGAGCGTCAGGTGCTCTTGAAGAAAAAGCAGAGCTCAACACTCGCCAGCTTTATGTTGCAGAGGGCGGTCGGTACTCGGGTGTCGGCGTCACAGCGCTCATCCCGCGCCCTGGGACAGGCGAGAACGTTGTCATTACGAATTACCAGACCGGGCGCCAGCGCACTTTTGCTCTCGATGCCATCTTTGTTCCTGAGCAAGGAAGCGGCAACGATAGCATTGTCATCCGCTATTTCGATTTGGACGACGAGATCAAGGTTTTCACAACCTCGGGATGCTTTCTGAGCAACGAAGACCTCATTGTGCGCGCACCCCGCGTGACCCTTTGATGCGAATTTCCCCTCAGGCGTTCTTTGTGGGGTCTTCCTTGCGGCGCATGTAGGCAGGGGTTTCGAAGTCGCTTTCGTCGATGCTGACGTTCGAAAGCTCCTCGGCCAAAGAGAGCGCCGTTTCAGTTGCCTTGCGTTCGTCGTCGTCGAGGGAGGAGCGTCGGTAGGCGTCCAATTCGTCGTCGTGAGACGGACGATTTTGGAGCGTCCAGGCGGTGAGCTCTTCGGCTTCCGACTTTGTCTTGGCCATGGTT
>JADCJN010000262.1 GCA_020247005.1 Silvanigrellales bacterium | reverse complement strand
GCTTGCGCGAGCGCCTTCCACCTTCACACCGTGGCTCGTTCCTCAGCTGAAATAGACTCCTCTGGGTTCATGCTCCAGGAATCTTGCCGAGGGCTCACGTTCGGAACGGACTGCGATTGAGCCTAATGGATTTTTGAGCTTCCAACAGACGAAACAGCTTCCCAAGAGCATGTGTGGCCGTCTCGCCACTTGACGCTGGCATCGGAGCGGCGCCACCCGACCCAGTTGGGACGGGTGCGTACACCCATGCCTTCGTTCATTCAGAGCCGGGCAGGAGGCTTTGTTGTGCTCTGCACGAATGATGACACGGTAAAAGAGAGTGACGTCGGCTCTATTGATGCTGTGGTGGGCAAAACGCCCTTGGATCTTCACTCGTTGCAGAAGCTGATTGCCAAAGACTTCTGATTGCTGAATTTCAACTCATAGTCTCAAGATTTATCTTTAAAAGTTTTTAAAAACATATAGTTATAATTGATATAAATTTTTTGGGACAATTTTTTGTCCCAAAATTGCAATAATTTCTAGCGGGCCTGGTCAATGTGACATGAGTTTTCGTAATATTAGATGGTTATCTTTTGGCATGGACATTGCGAAGGACAACCCAGAGGTGATTCTCACCGGGTTTTGTCCCAAAATCATGCCAGAGGTTTTCCGCCATGAATGCACTCGACCCCCGCCACGTCGCTGCGTCCGTCCTGACCCAAGAAGCCTTCGATGCCCACTTCCGACTTGTCGCCTTCACCTTGAGGAAAATGCGCGTTTCGGAACAAGACCTCGAAGAGATGTCGCAAGAAACCTTTCTCCGTTACTTTCGTCACTGTCTGAACATAGAGCCCCATGCCGTGAAGGCCTGGCTCGTCACCACGGCCCGCAACGTTGCCCTCGACGCCTTCAACAAAGCAAAACGCCGCAAAACGGACACAAGCACCGATGCCGCAACAAGCGCCCAATCGAATGTCTGGAACCCCGACGCAGCGCAAGAGGCCGCTCGCGCCCGCGCAGCAGAGACGGCCATGGCGTCTTTGAAGGAGGCCGCTCGCTCGCAGCGCTTCCACATCTTGAAAGACTTCTATCTTGGCGAAAAGAGCGTAAAAGAGATTTCTGCCAAACGTGGAATCAAGGTTTCGAGTGTCACTTCGGCGCTTTCGCGCCAACGCGCTCAGTTTGTTTCGAACGTAAGGGCAAAGACCTTTTAAAATGTGAGGAGGGTCGACCTTGAGGAACCTTGTTGTCCACGTCGTCGACGACACCCGAACATTTCTTGTGGCTGTGCGCCAGAAACTATTGGCTGTGAATGAGTCGCTTGAAGGCGAGGCTTCTTTCTTTCAGGTGGAAACGTTTTCGAGTCCTGAGGCTTGGCTTGCAGGGCTTTCTTCGCAGACCCAGGAACCCGATCTCTGCCTTTTCGACATCTCTATGCATGGCGACGACGAGGCGGGGCTGACACTTGCGGGGCAGGCGAAGGAACGCCTCCCCTTAACCGTGGTTGTCATGTATTCGCAGTTCGACGATGCTGACACGATTCTGAAACTCATGGACGCGGGTGCCGATTCCTTCATTTCGAAACGCACCCCTCTCGACGATCTTCCTCGGGAACTTCAGCAGGCCTATAGTGTCGCTCTGCGCAAGCGCCCTACGCGCGTCGCTTTGCCTTCCGGAGCATTGAATCACGTGTGCGTTGGCCAAACGATGGAAAACATTGCGGCGCGCGTGCCTGGCCTTTTGAATTCCGCAGTGCGCGCGCTGCATGTGGAAGGAGAGACAGGCACCGGCAAAGAAGTGGTGGCCGACCTCATTGCTTTGGCTCTTGAAAAAGCCTCTCGGCACACTCCATTTGTGCGCGTCAACTGTGGCGCGCTTTCGGCCACGTTGCTTGAAAGCGAACTTTTTGGCCACCGCAAAGGGGCATTTACGGGCGCGACCACCGACAAGGAAGGTCTCTTGGAAGCCGCCCAGGGGGGGTGGATCTTTCTCGACGAAGTGGCGTGCCTGTCGATGCCCGCGCAAATTTCGCTGTTGCGGGTCATTGAAAATCAGGAACTCCTGCGCGTGGGAGACACGAAGCCGCGTCGGCTCGATGTGCGCGTGCTGTCGGCATGCAACGAAAACCTCCAAACAAAGGTGGCTGACGGCGCCTTTCGACGCGATCTGTGGCAGCGCCTCACCGAGGCGTGTCTCACCTTACCTCCCTTGCGTGAGCGAAAAGGCGAAGTGGAACCGCTGGCTCAGTTTTTTTGTCGTTCCCTGAGTGGAGGCCCGTATCATTTAAGTCCAGCGGCGCTTGAGCTTCTTTGCAGGAGCCCGTGGCGAGAAGGGAACGTTCGGCAGCTAAGAAACTGCTTGCGCGCCATGACGGAATACTCCGAATCAAATGTGCTGGGGCCAAACTCCATTCCTCGCGAAATTTTTGCTTCCATCGGCCGTGCCGAAACACCAAAGCCTGAAGACAGCAGAACGCGAATTCCGCAGTTGGAGCCAATGACGCAAGAGCCGGCTGCGCGCGAGGGGTTCTTGATGTTGGAGGGGCACGATGTTCCCAAGCTCGAACGTAAGCTGTTTGCCGCGGTTCTCAAGTCCCTTTTTGCTTCAGAAGGCCGTCACGCCACCTGGACGTTGCGGTCGTTGGCCGCACGCACGGGCCTCTCACGCATGACGCTCTCGCGCCGTCTAGACGATGCGCTGGAGTGTGGTGAACTCGTGTCTTCCGAGCTGCCAAAATCATTTCAAAGAAAAACGACCCGAAGAAAACAAAGAAAAGGATTCTCCAAGTGACTCAAGACGAATCCAAAGAAGATGCGCGCCTCATGAGACACGAAAAGGCCACTTGGATTGGTACAATTTCCATGGTTCTTCAGCTTGCCGCGTCGGGTTACGACTTCACTTCTCAGGAAGGCACCGACGTGCTTGAGGAAGCGCAAAAAAGTCTCGCCGCGCTCGAAAATGCCCTAGCGAAAAAGTGAGGCATGGCCGTCAGAGGATTTTTGCCAGAAACTCGCGCGCACGTTGTGAGCGGGGCGACTCGAAGAACCGAGCGGGTGTATCTTCTTCCAAAATGTGGCCCTCGTCCATAAAGACGACGCGGTGGCCCACCTCGCGTGCGAAGCCCATTTCGTGTGTGACGCAGATCATCGTCATGCCCGCCTTTGCGAGCTCCTTCATGACGTCGAGCACCTCCTTCACCATTTCCGGGTCGAGGGCCGACGTAGGTTCGTCGAACAGCATCACTCGAGGGCGCATGGTGAGGGCGCGTGCGATGGCCACGCGTTGCTGTTGGCCCCCAGAAAGCTGGGCTGGATACTTTCCGGCTTGTTCCGGAATGCGAACGCGCGCCAGAAGCTCTTGGGCAGCGCGCTGTGCTTCGGGCTTCTTGAGTTTGCGCACCAACATGGGTGCGAGCGTGAGGTTTTCAAGCACCGTCAGGTGAGGGAAAAGATTGAAGGACTGAAAAACCATGCCCACTTCGGCGCGCACCCTGGCCAGGGCAGAAGCACCGTCCGAAAGGCGGGTGCCGCCTACTTCCACGTCGCCTTCGTCGAGAGTTTCCAAGCCATTTACAGCTCGAATGAGAGTCGATTTTCCTGAGCCGGAAGGTCCAATGACCACCACAACTTCGCCCTCTGCGACATCTAAAGAAACAGCATTTAATGCCGTGTGTCGCCCGAAGCGTTTCGTGGCGTTCAAGATGCGGACGACGGGCCGAGTTGCGGGGGCCGAGGGCACGGAAGGTGCCGAAGAGGCATGAAGTGCAAGCATGGGCTCTACGTTCTCCAACGGGATTCGAGGGCTCGACCAACGGAGCCTAGAAGGAAACTTGTCGCCGCAAAAAGCACGCCTGCGAAAACCAAAGGCTCGACGTCAAGCCCCAGCCAATCGGGGTTTCTGGGAATGGATCGGGCGATGCCAAGGAGATCAAAAAGTCCGACGATGGCCACCAAAGAGGTGTCTTTAAAAAGACCGACAAATGTAGCCACCATACCGGGCAAAGCGACGCGCGCCGCTTGCGGGAACACCACCGACACGAGCGTCTGCAGGGGAGCGAGCCCCAATGCTTTGGCAGCCTCCTTTTGGCCTTTGGGC
>JADCJN010000261.1 GCA_020247005.1 Silvanigrellales bacterium | reverse complement strand
AGTACCTTCGACGCGTGCCGCTAGCGGAGGTGACAAATGAGATCACATGCGTTCCCCCTCACGGGTGCGACTTTGTGGAAGGGAATGGTTCGGAAAGCGCTCGGTTCCGTGAGAGCCGCACGTCCCATCACTCCCCACCCTGCGCTTTTTCGCCAAGCTGCAAGTTTCAACGATTGTCTCCTTCTCGAGGACTCTTTTGAATCGGCGGTACCGGGCATTGAATCTCCCGTGACGATGTTTCTCACCAAGGACGGAGCGCTGGGCGCGGGATTCTGGCTTGCTCCTCTGCCGCACGAAACCCTCACAGAAGACGCGTTGTCTGCGCGCATGGATCGTATTGTCGATGCACTGGCAGCAGCTTCTCTCAAAGGAAGAGTGTCAGGGCTCACTTTTCAACTCATCTCCGACATTGAGCCAGATGCATCCGTGTTTCCTTCCGCTCTTGCCGCGGGACGGGAAACCTTTGCCACACACATTGCTCGCGTTCGTTTTGAGTCCCTCTCTGCCTATGCAGACTCCCCAAAGAACGGCATGCGGCTCGTGCGGAGGCGGGTGCTCCTCACAGTGCGATTAAATGGCGAACACCCTCTCAAAGGCAGCAGCACCGTCTCGCGCGATGAATTGGAACATGCAAGCATCGTGTTTGGACGCCGTGTGCGGGACCTGGGCGAGGTGCTCTCCAAGCTCCATGCAGGTCTCCTGGCAGCTTCATTCACACCGCGCACAGCAACGCGCGAGGACATGCTTTCGTTTCTCCGCGACACCTTTCACTCGCTTTCCCAGCGACGCGCAGAGCCCTTGCGCCATGGGCTTCCCTCCAATGGAAGGCGTCCTCTTGGCGATCAGGCGCTCTATCACGCCCTCCAAGTGTGCCCGTCAGGAATCGGAGTGGGCGTCGACTCTTGGCAGGTGGCCACACTCCTGGAGATGCCTCAGACAACCACTGTTGGCATGGGCATCCGGCTCATGAGTCTGACGGAAACACACCGCGTTGTGGTGAATCTTCGGCCTGTTCTGAAAGGTGCTGGGCTCTCTTTTAAGCGAGCTCTCGTTGCCCACGCCACAGATGCTCAAGGGGTTCGTCTGCGAGACGATCTCGATGCGGTCGATGACAGGCTCCAAGGGAACGAAGTGCTCCTCGCTCTCTCTTGGCACATCTTCGTGCGCAACGAAGCCGTCCCGCTGGCAAGGCTTGCGGACGAGCGTTTGGGAGAACGCGGAGCCATGGGAGGCGTGGCCTCGCGTCTCACCGCCGCGTTTGGCACCACACTGCGCCAGGAAACTCTCTGTGCGCCGCTGATTTTCGCATCGTGCCTGCCCTTTCAAAACTCGCCAGACCTTGTTTCTCTTGTGGGCCGCGAGATGCTCGCACTCTCGCAGAACGCGGTCTCGCTTTTGCCCCTCTTTGGTGGTTTCCAGGGGTCTTCTCTGCCCATGATGCAGATGATGAGCCGAGGCGGTGAACGTGTTTCCTTGAACCCGCGCGACGCACAAGGTGCGTCCCATGTGGCTATTCTTGGTGGGTCGGGGGGCGGAAAGTCCTTTCTGACGGCAAACCTCATCTGCTCGTTCCTGGCTGCACATCCCAAGGGGCGTGTGTTCATCATCGATAAGAAAACCTCCTACGGCGTGCTCGCACAGCTTGCGGGAGAGGAGTCGAGCTCTCAGTTTCTTTCGCCGCCCAAAAACTTTCCCAACGTGTTTCAAGGCGGCTGCGATGAGGACGTGTTGCCTTCCATTGTGAGCCTTTTTCAGACGGCGATTTCGCTTGTCTCACCTCGCATAGAGATGGCTGCGCAAGAGTCTCGCATTCTCTCGGATGCCATCCGAGCGGCCTTCGAAGAGAAGGAACGGCAAGCCGTTGCGGCCTTTGACCCAGGTACAGGGAAAATCGCACGGGTGCAGTCGATCCAGATTGCCCTTCCCACTTTGAGTGACGTGGTGACTCACCTCGAGTCGGCCTGTGCGGCTCTTGAATTCCCTGAAACCATTGCGCGTAAACTTCGGGAAGCGCTTTCTCCCTTTGTCGGAAAAGGGCCATACGCAAGGTTTTTTGACTCGCCTGGCGAGAAGCATTTGAGCGCGAAGCTGCCGCAAATCACCTTGTGCGACCTCGACGGCGTCGCCAGTGATCCCATTCTCATGGTCTTGACGGTGCAGGCAGTCATTCTCGAAATCGCAAGGCTTGTGCGGCCTAAGGATGGAGAAAATCCGGAACCCTCGCTCCTTATTATCGAGGAAGTGGGTGTCCTGGCAGGCGAGTCTCCGGCCCTCGTGGAGTTCATCCGTGACGCCTGGAAGACGCTGCGCAAATTCGGTGTCACGTGTGTGGGCCTCACCAACGAGGTGAGCGACTACACAAGCAAGCCTGGTCCCCAGGAAATTTGGAACGTTTCGCCCAACAAAATCCTTCTGAAGCAATCTGCGTCTACGGTAAACGCTATGCGGCAAGCTCTTCTGGAGGGAAAGAATGGCCTAGTGCGCTCGAGCCTCGAGTGCGACCTTCTCGATTCGTTAGAGATGGTCAAAGGCGCTTTTGCAGACGGATTGTGGATGGGTGACGGCAGTGTGGGCACCTACGTCTATGCCCCCACGGGCTTCGACTACTGGTGTGCGGCCTCAGACCCCATAGAGCTTTTGACGGTTTCTCGTGTGGCTGAAGATCTGAGGCCGCACTCCTCAAAACCCATTTTCCACGCGGTGGCGGCACTCGCGCACATGTTTCCGGCTGGCGTTCGCAACGGCAAGGAAACACGGCCTCTGAGTCTCGAGGAACTCGCTGCCACGGTGGCTCAGGGCGTGGCCCTTGGTGCGACGGGAGGCGTGTCATGAGAAGCTCAACCGCTACGGGACTTCTTGTCATGAGTCTCTGGATTGCGCCTACCGCTTTGGCGCAGCGCGCCTTTGACTACAAGAATGAATTTTCGACCACCCAAGAGGCCACACGCGCCTTTGGTGTTCCCCTACCGCACTCCAAAAACGACCCGAGTCTCAATGCGGGTTCCTTCAAATTCGAGCTTGGAAGCAAGCTTGAATGTGGGAACATCGACATCAACGCGAATATCAATGGCCAGTTCGAGGAGCTGCAGAGACAGCTCAAAGCTCTCGTTCCTAGGGATGCCGCAGCTGCGCGGAAGTTTCTGACAGCCTCTGCCTTCACAACCATCTGTTACGCCTATCCGACCATATGCGCCCAGCTTCGGCACGACTGGCTTTCCATTCAGGGGAAGCTCAATCTGCGCGCCCAAGCCTGTGCTGCAGTGGACAAGTTCATCGACAACCAGGCGGACAAGGGTGCTCGCCAACTTCAGTCCGAGGCGCAGGCCGCCTGTGTGCGCAAGAAGGCGGGCTCGGGAGGGGATGTTGCCGCAGCCCTCAAGGAGTGCCAGGGCACCACTGGCCTCGCTATGCGGGATTTCCAAACAGGCGTCATGCGCAAGATGAACGGCGAGAAGCAGCGCGTGCTGCTCTCCATGCTCTCCTTTGCCAAAGACGACACAGCCTACGACTTCCTAACCACCTTCCTTGGCGAGATTCTCATCAACACCGATGGCGGCTGGGAGCCGCTTTTTGAGAAGGGCCTCCTGCGTCCAGCGGACGTTGCGGATGCGTTTTTGACTCGGGGACAGTCACTTGTCTGCGGCCGCGTTCGGGAAATTCACGCAGGCCGATTCGTCACGTCGAACGTCTACGAAACAGAGGTCGCAGCCCTTGTGAAAAGGAAGGTGCCCCTGTCTGCGGTGGAAGATCTTGACGTTCTTTCCGGACCCGACAGACGCCTTGCGTGCCTTGCGCTTGGCCGCGCAGTGGGACGCGAAGCGGCCCTCAAAGCATCGGCTCGTTATGAGTCGCTGGTTTCTACGGGCCTTCTCAATACCGCCATTCCTGAGGCGCTGCGGAGCGAATACCGCGACCGCACCTTGGCGGCGTTCCCTGCGCTGCGTGCAGCGCTCGAGAGCGAAGACATCCCCTCTGTGGAAAGCGTGCGCGCAGACCTCACAGCCTTCGCGGCTGCGTCGCGGGCGAGGTCTGCCCTCCTCGCTTCGGAAGCGAATCGAGGTCGGCTTCAGAACACCATCAATGACGCACAAGCCGAGTCGAACTGCACAGACAGTTTGACCTGCCAATGAGGACATTATGAAATTAATGAACCAAATTCAGCGAAAAAGTCGACTAGCGCAGTGCGCAGGTTACCGCCTCTTCAGGAATGAGTTCGCGCTCACAGCCCAGAGTTCCCCGCGTGTAGTTGAGATAATTGGTGACGCTCGCTTCAACGTTACTCCACCATCTCACGGCAAGTTCTCGAGATTTATACTGGCATCGGTTTGGAACAGAGAGAAAAGTACCTTCGAATTTGACTTCAACAGCGCAATTCTCGGCTCTCCACTCGTCCACCAGTTTCACAATCTCTTTAATGTTCTGCGCTCTGAGGATTGGAGAACACGTTTTCAACACGTACCAAGCCGTATCCTGCGGAATTTGGTCTACAGTATCTGGCTCAATTCCAGTGATACATTTCGTCACAACCCCAAAGTAGGGGCCATCATCTATCGAAGTCGTTGTAGGTTCGGGAACCGGATTCGCAGGCGTCGGGATGGGGGTTGCAGAACTGCTTGGATTTGGCCCGCTAGGATCAATTGTCTCCGAAACTTCTTTGGAAGATTTTTTGGAGCAGGAAATACCCAATGGCAGCATGATTCCGATAGTGCAACCTCGCGTCTGTACTTTCGCCATCCCTCCGCTGTCGTTCAGTTAAAGGTTACGTAACGCTTCGAGCT